>NZ_AQOI01000332.1:0-17001 GCF_000364665.1 Xanthomonas sp. SHU 199 | reverse complement strand
TGGCTCGGCGCTGCTCGCCCAGCCAGTGTCGCCGCAACAGCGGGTGCGCCTGTTCACGCAACTCAATGCCGAGATCTGGCGACCGCGCGATGCGGCCCGCATCGCGCAACTCGAAGGCGAGATGCGGCGGCTGGAGACGGAACTGCCGCACGATCCACACATCGCCGAGCTTTGGCGGTTGCTGGCCCGCTCCTACTACAAGATCGGTGCGCAGGACGATGCCTTGCGGGTCGCCCGCATCGCCTTGTCCAGAGTACGTCGGCATCCTGACCCGGTGGAGTACAAGGCCAACCAGACCGTGTTCCTAGTGTCGGCTCAGCAGGGACGCATGCCCGACGCCATCGCTGCCCTGCTTGAGGCGGAGCGGGCGAGCAAGGCGCTGGGTGCGCCCGACGACGTCACCATGCTGCACAACGCGACCAGCTTGTTCATCTATGCCAACGAATGGAAAAGGGCGATCGACTACGGGCAGCGCGCGCTGGCGGCCTACGATGTCGCGCCACATAAGGATCTGACGCGCGCGGACGTGCTCAACAATCTGGGCACGGCCTATCAAGGCGCAAACGAACTGCAACGCTCCGAAGCGATCTATCGCCAGGCGTTGGCAGCGGGGCGTGCAGATGGCAAGACGTCGCTGATCGGGCCATTGAACAACCTGGGCAATGTGCTCGAGCTGCAGCATCGCCCGCGCGAGGCCTTGCCGTTGTTGCGTGAAGCGGCCGCGATGCTGAAGGGCGCGGCGCCGGCCGGCGATCACGGCGAAGCAGGCATCGTCTACTCCACGCTCGGCAACATTCTGGCCGATCTGGGCCAGCGCGACGCCGCGGCCGATGCGTTCGAGCGCGCGCGGCAGATGTTCACGAAATGGGACAACGTGCCGCGGCGCCTGGAACTGTACCCGCGCATGATCGACAACCTCGATGCACTCGGCCGCGACCGCGAGGCACTTGCCCTCATGCGCGAGTACAAGGAGGTCAACGACAAGGCGGTGAACGTCGAATCCAAGACCCGGATCGCCGAGCTCGAATCGGCGGTGGACCTGGCGCGCAAGAACAGCGAACTTGCCGCACTTGCCCGCACCCGTGCCGCCGAACAGACGGCGTATGCGCAACTGCAGGCGCGCGCGCAGCGCCAGCGCAGCGTGCTCTACGGTCTACTCGCCGCACTGCTGGCGCTGGCCGGCTTTTTCCTGCTCAAGGTGCGCGAAGGCCGCGCGCGTCGGCGCATCAACGCGGAACTGGCGCGCAAGAACGAGGAGATCCAGGCGCAGCACCGCGAACTGGAACAGCTCGCCGCCACCATCCGTCGCCAGAGCGAGGAAGACGCCCTCACCGGCCTGCGCAATCGTCGCTACGTCACCGCCTGGCTGCAGGCGTGCGAGGCTGCAGCGACGCCCGAGCGCACGCAGGAACCGCTGCTGATCGCCCTGCTGGACATCGACCACTTCAAACGCGTCAACGACCTGCACGGCCACGAAGGCGGCGACCACGCCCTGATACGACTGGGCGATCTGCTGCGCGAGTGCGCTCGCAGCTCGGACATCATCGCCCGCTGGGGCGGCGAAGAATTCCTGTGGATCTGCCCGGGCGGCACCCTGGCCGACGCCCCGCACCTGTTCCGCCGCCTGCGCGAGCGCCTGCAGGCCGATCCGCTGGTGCGCCCGACCGGCCGCATCGCCCTCACCGTGTCGATGGGCGTGAGCCTGTTCCCCGCCTACCCCGGCGGCGACTGGCCGCTGAGCCTGCGCATTGCCGACGCCGCCCTGTACCGCGCCAAGCATGCCGGCCGCGATCGTTGGGTGGGGCTGACGTTGGACGGTGTGGCCACAGATCTCGGCGCCGATGTGTCGTTGGAGACACTGGAGGCGGAGGGGCTGCTGCGGCAGACCGAGGGTGGGGGCGATGGAGTGGTGTTTCTGGTGGGGCAGGGGGTTGTGTGAGTTAGAGCTTGGAGGGATGCAAGATCAAAGCGAATCAAGCGACGAAATTTGCCCAAAAAGGGTAAATAAATACCCATAATGGGAAGAAAATTGTCCATGTGGGTAGTAAGCTGCACCGCATGGTCAACAACCTGCTCAATCCCGCGGGCGTAGGCGAGGCGCTGCGCTCTTCCCGCGCGCTGACGCTGGGCCTGGCGGATGCCTTGTTCACTCGTACCCAGCAGCGCGTGTTAGGCCTGTTGTACGGTCAGCCGCAGCGCAGCTTTGGTGTCGGCGAACTGATCGCCGCTGCCAGCGGCGGCTCCGGCGCCGTGCAGCGTGAACTGACCAAGCTGGCCGACGCCGGCTTGCTGACGGTACAGCGCATCGGCAACCAAAAGCGCTACCAAGCCAATCCGCATTCCCCCATCCACGACGAACTGCTCGGCATCGTGCAGAAGACCATCGGCCTGGCCGGCCCGCTCGGCGAGGCCTTGCAGCCCATCGCCGACGACATCGTGGCCGCCTTCGTCTACGGATCGGTCGCCAAGCGCAGCGACACCGCGCGCAGCGACATCGACCTGATGGTGATCTCCGATACGCTGGGCTATGCCGACCTGATGCGCGCGCTGGATGGCATGCAGGCGCGGCTGGGCCGCCCGGTCAATCCCACGCTGTACACGCGTGGCGATTACGCCAAGCGCCTGCGCGACGAAAACGCATTCCTGCAGCGGGTGCTGCAGCAACCCAAGATCTGGGTGATTGGAGGCATGGATGACCTCGCCACTTGAAAACCTGTCTGGCCCCGGCAAGCAACTCAGCGCCGAACCGACCGACCAACGCGAATTCGACGGCCTGATCCGCTCCGGCCTGGCCCGCCTGGGCGACGCCAAGAACGCCACACTGGCCCTGGAAAGCCGCTTCGACCTGGCCTACAACGCTGCGCACGCACTGTGCCTGGCGGCACTGCGTGCCAAGGGCTACCGCGCCAACAACCGCTACATCGTGTTCCAGGTGTTGCCGCACACCTTGGGCCTGGGACCGGAGGTGTGGCGGGTGCTGGACAAATGCCACCACCAGCGCAACGTCGCCGAGTACGAGGGCGAACTGGATGTGAGCGAGCGGCTGGTGCTGGATTTGATTGCGGCTTGCGATGCGGTGCGGGTGGCGCTTGGATTTGACGCATAGGTGAGTGCCGCCGCATTGAAACAACCATTCCTGCAAAAGCATCGCAATTGCTTGTAGGAACAAAAACCTTTATTCAATCTTGCATTGTCGATGGCGCACTTGCCACGACACAGCCAGCGCCTGCGAACTGATCATTCGTCGGCTACGACGACGCGCTCGCGCACACCCCGCAGCAGCAATGGCTGCAGCGCTTTGCGACCGGGCGCCGGTTTGCTCTCGTCGCCAACGATCTAGCCGCACAACTGCATGCCTGCGCGGCCGGGGCCGGCGTGGCGCTGCTGCCGCGGTTCCCGCTGGAGGCGACCGCCGGCGGGGCGTTGGTCGAACTGCCAGAGGCGCCGCGCTGCGACGTCGAACGTGAGATCTGGCTGGTCGTGCATCCGGACGTGCGCCGCGCGCCGCGCGTGCAGCGGGTCGCCGAGGCCATCGCTGATGTAGCGCCACTAAGGGCTAGGTGATTCGGTAGTATTCACTGCGGATCGATATAAGCCGTCTAGTATTGAAAATTTTGATTCAGGATCAGTGATATAGATATAGCATCCCTTCATGCCGCGGCTCATTAAGGTTTTATAGGTATTCCGGATGATCCGATCCACGCGGTCACGGGCCTTGGGATCACGCTTGGATTGCAACTTGTATCCGCGGATAGAGCGGTCCTGCTTTGAACGCCTGCTTGGGTCGGTGAGCACCTGACCCTCGCGCCAAACCAGATCCGGTCCGATAATCACGCCCACGTAGTCCATTTCCAGCCCCTGGCAGGTGTGGATGCATCCGATTTGCTCGACCGAGTTCTCGGCGACAGCCCATAAGTCGCCATCGCTACCCAGGTTCCACTGAGCGCGATAGTCGTGTTCCAGGATTTCGATGTCCCATATATCCGGGTTTTTCTTGCCCTTCCAGTCCCAGCAGTAGCCAGCCACTACGCGGGATTTGTTGTTGAGCTTGTTCTTCTCGCGAATCAGGTTGTGCAGTTCAAACGGTGAATCGACGATGCGGAAGTCGAAGGTGTCGCGGTCGAAATCGGTGTTGGCGGTTTCGCGGATGCCGAGGAAGTTGTCCAGCCAAGCGATGTAGCCGTCCGAGCCGGCGCAGCGGAACTGCGAAGCGAGTTCTAGCTCCGTCACTTCGGCGCCAAGGTGCGCGGCCCAACGCCTTAGTTCGCCGGTGTGGCCGATGTCGGAGAGGGTGACAATCTGGTCGTCGTCGACGAAGAAGATGGTGCAATGGGCGCTGCGGATCAGCTCCATTACTTGGTTCTGGCCCTCGTTTCCGTAGAAGCCGCTCTTTTCGTTGAGTCGATGTGCTTCGTCCACGACCAGTACGTCGAAGGTGTCGGATTCAGCCCGATGGAATCCACCCGAGCCGGAGAATAGATTGGAGATTTCATATTTGCGGATATGGCCGGCCAACTTCTGCGCATACACAGCGCGCGGCGCCGCATTTTTGGAGACATACTTACTGTTCGCGCCGCGCTTGGTCAGCGCGACAAGCAGATTTACCGCCACCACAGACTTGCCTGTGCCAGGGCCACCTTTCACGATCACCACCTGCTTGCGCTCTGCGCTGGCCTGCGCGGCACGCGCCAGGCAGGTTTCGTAAACCAGCTTCTGTTCGTCGATCAGCACGAACTCCTGGTTTCCCTTGAGCATGCCGACCACGCTGTCGGCAAGCATCTTGGATGGGCGGATGCGGCCGTTCTCGATCTTGTAAAGCAATTCGCCGTTGTCGCCTTTGCGCACATGCTGGCTGATGAAGTCGCGCAGCTTTCGCTTCTCTTCTACCCCACGCAGGAACAGCGGTGCCTTGTCGGTGTAGGCGGCGTAGCGCGGATCGTCGATAGTGCCGTCGCGGAAGTGGTTGTGCAGGTAGGCGCAAGGCCTTAGCTGGACGTCGCCTTCGTGTACCGCCTCGTTGAAGCCCTGCAGCAGTGCCGCATATGACCAGGCCTGATAGGACGGGTGCGGGCCTTCGGTCTCGGTCGGCCCGCCGCGTTGCGCGCGGACGATGCCGTCCTTGTCGGTGACAGCGGAGGACGACCATTGCTTTAGTTCGATGATGATTGCGCGCGGCTCTTCGGCCTCGCCAAGCCCGCTCAGGATGAAGTCGATACGCTTGGCGGTCTGCGGGATGCCGAACTCGATGCCCACCCCCATATCCGCGGGTAGGCTGTCGTCGCTGAGGACATCAGCCATCTGGGTCAGCGAGTGGCGCCAGGCGCGGAACTCGTTGTCCGGCGCGTAGCGTCCTGTCTTTTGAATGAAAGCGGTGGCGATGATGTCCTCGATCGCCTGCCGCTCAGAGTCGTGCAAGAAAGCGGCACGGGTGGACTGATATACGATCACGCTTTGTGTTCCCCTGAATCCCTTTCACAGCTCGACGGGACTTTGAACCGATGCGATGTGGCTGACAAGGCTTGATGTTTGCGCGCGCCCCCTCGTCAGCTTTGTCGCAACCAACTTGGAGCAATTCGTATACAAGGCCCAGCCTTTATATGTCGCTAGCACCGTGCATCAAAGTTGTTCGATAGGCGACTTGACGCGTTGCATTGTTAGTAGCAAAGTTACTAAACGGAGCCTCGAAACTCCGCAGACAGCGGCACCCACCTCCGATAAGCCGGTGGGTTTTTTGTGCCTGTACGTTTGCAGGTGCAACCGGCATGACGTCTGTGTCGGGAGGGCGGTGAATACAACACCCGAAAGGGAAATAAGCCCGCCGGCTGTCTGCGGTTTCGAGCCTCCCGACTTCCTTTCCGTCGCGTTGCGGCGGGTGGGCCACTTCATGGATGGAGGCGGCGACGATGTCGGACGGCAACGTGGATTTCGAGGCGACGGGTTATTTTCTGCCGGAAGAGAGTCAGTTCCGGCTGGTGCGGTTGGGCGAGCACATCCGGTTCCTGGCGCGACTTGCCCGCCCGCGCAGTGCGGACGAGGAGCGGGAGATCGCGGCGATCGCGCGGACCGGCGAGTTGTCGGCGTGCATGGAGCTACTGGCCGAGCAGGTGGAACTGGTGCTGCGCGAGATCTCGTGGCCGGGACTTCCGCAGTCGTCTTACGTGCGAAAGACACGGCGATAGCTGGTCTTTACAGGTTTTATCTTGCATTGGTGCCTCGCCCACCACCGTCAGTTCAGAGCGCGTGCGCCATCGGCCGTATCTGCTGTTCCTGTTCGCCCGGTGCGTGATACCGCAGTTCCTCGGTGCGTTCCGGCGACAGCATGCGGTTGCCGATGCCCGGTTCGAGGCGTCCGGGGAAACCCCGCACCGGCACGTCCATCAGCTCGCCGAAGGTGCGGTAGGCGGAGTTGCTGTTGATGGTCTCGCCGAAGACCTTGAAGCCGTAGTTCGGATAGTCGCGGTCCTGGGCGTTCAGTTCCGGCACGGCGCGCACCGCGGTATTCCAGCGCTCCAGGATCTCGTGCTTGTCGCCGGTGGCCACCGTTCGCGCCGGCTGGTCGTCGCGGATGTAGGTGGTGCTGTCGACCTTTTCGCCGATGGAGCGGGCGTACGCAGGATCATGCGGGTAATGCCAGGCGCGCAGCGAGTGCCGGGTGGCGTCGGTACCGATGGGAATGGCCTGGCCGGTCTGGCGGTCGGTGGCCAGGCCATGCAGTTCCGCCACGGCCTTGCCGTGTTCATCGCGCAGCACCCAGAAGGCGTGGCCGGCGATGCCGACGACGCCGAGCGAGCGGGCTTCGACGGCGTAAGTGGGCATGTTCGTGTCCTTCCTTGGTCGCTGTGATGGCGCGGGGATCAGAACCGCCGTGTCCTATTCGGGCTCAATGCGGTTGCGTGGCGACGCAGCGAACCAGTGCGGTCTTGAGATCCTGCATCGCCTTGTCGACGCCGAGGTCGACGAAGTAGGCGCCAGCGCCCTTGAGGGCGAGCTTGGCCTGGCTGGCGCCCGGTGGGCGCTCCAGGCGCAGGCGAAAGCCGCTGCGGTTCGCTTCGGGGAAGTCGCCCGATTCCAGGATGCCCTTGGCCGGGTCTTCGCGGGTGACCTTTGGCCAGGAGCTGCTGGTCTCGGACAGGGTGGCGATGCTGGATTCGGCGCAGTCGAACAGGCGCTGGTTGGGCAGGTCGGCCGGAACGCTCAGCACCGCCGAGGCCATGGGCGTCTTGCGGGCGGCGGCGGGCATGCTGCAGGCGCTGGCGACCAGCGCCAGGCCGGCGAATTGGGCGATGCGGTGCCATGCCGTCATGAGGACGTTCCTTGCGTGGGCGATGCCGAGCTTCCTGCTCGGCGCATGATGCCGGATGCGTCTTGGGCTGTTGCGCGGTCAGCGCCGTGCGCGACGCCAGGCGATCAGGGCCACGGCAGCCAGGGCGGCGACGGTGCCGACGGCGGCGACCTGTGCCGCGCGCTTGGCGCGTTGTTCGCGCAGACGCAGCGCGTCGCTGCTGGCATCGTCGGCGGACAGCGGCGAGCGGTACACGCTGTGCGCGGCGGCGCGGCCGGAGACGGCGGCTCGGCGTGCGGGCGGGGTCGGGGCACTGTCGGTAGCGGTGTCGTCCACGACGTGGACGGTGTCGGTGATCATGGTGGGTTGCATCCTCGGCGCTGCGTTCATGCGTGTCTGTCGATCGAGCGGTCGGTTGGTGGCTGACGCCCTATCTTTCCAAGCGCCACGTTAACGCGGCGCGGGGGAAAAGTAATGTGCAGGCGCGGCCCCCTGGGCACCCGCTCAGCCGACCGGGCGGACCATCAGCAGCACGCGGCTGCCGTAGGAATCGGCTTCCTGCACGGGCTGCCAGCCGTGGCGGGCGTACAGGCCGCCGTCCAAGTGCTCGGTCTGCAGGTACAGGGCGTCCAGGCCCAGGTCCGCGGCGTCGGCCAGGGCATGGGCGAGCAGGCGACCGGCGATGCCGCGCCCTCGATAGGCATCGGCGACGTACATGCCGCCCAGCCAGTACGGGTATTGCGGGAAGGCGTCCATTTCCCGGTATTTCAGCTGCACGGCGGCGATCAGTTCAGGGCCGTCGAAGGCCGCCAGCACGCGCGGCAGGCCATGCGCATCCGCGGCGCGCTGGAGCTGGCGCAGTTCGTCGTCCAGCGTGAAACCCGCTTCGCGACCCCAGGCCGCGTGGTACCAGGCGGCGATCTGCGGCAGTTCCGGGGCGTGCTGGTCGAGATGACGGACGTTCATGCGTGCGAGCGTTGCGGTGGTGCGGGAACAGGGAAGTGTAAGCGGGGAACGCGCCTGGACCAGGGCAGGGCTGCGCGGCAGCCCGCGTCCGTGCGGGCTGTCGGCCCATCACGCATGCAATGGGACGCCACACGCGGCTTGAACGGCAGCCACGTCCACCCGTATCTCCACGCGCTCACGCCGGCAAGTTTGGCGATAATGCCGGCCTGTTCCGTCAGGATCGCCGCATGACCGCTCTCACCGAACGTTACGCGCGCGCCGTGGACTACGCGCGCATCGCCCACGCCGGCCAGTTCCGCAAGGGCGGCACGGTGCCGTATCTGAGCCACGTGCTGGGCGTGTCGACGCTGGTGCTGGAGGCTGGCGGCGACGAGGACCAGGCGATCGCGGCGCTGCTGCACGACGTGGTGGAGGATTGCGGCGCCGGCCATGAGGGCGTGATCCGCGCGCAGTTCGGCGAGGCGGTGGCGGACATGGTGATGGCGTGTACTGACGCCACGGCCGAGCGCAAGGCGGTGCCCGCGGACGTGCCGGCCAGGCGCCGCGACTGGCGCATCCGCAAGCAGGCGTATCTGGCACACCTGGCCGAGGCCCCGGACGCGGTGCTGCTGGTGTCGGCCTGCGACAAGCTCTACAACGCGCGCAGCATCGTCGCCGACCTGGAAGACCCCGAGGTCGGTGCGGCAGTGTTCGAGCGCTTCACCGCCGGCCGCGACGGCACGCTGTGGTACTACCAGGCGCTGCATGCGATCTACGCCGAACGCGGTGTGGCGGTGCTGCGCGCCTTCGCCAGTGCGGTGACGCGGATGCAGGCGCTGGCCGCGCGTGACGAGGATGCCGACACGCTGGCGGCGCCTGCGTTGGGCTGAGACTTGCGTCGCCGGCGACGGCGCGCCGTTCTGCGTCGATAGCGGGCTGAACACGCCGCAGCAAAGTCGCCGCGACACGCTCGTGGCAGCCGACCGGCTAAGCTTGCGCGCTCCTTCGCGTTGCCGGTCCTGCCCATGTCCACGCCTTCTGCTACCGCCGCTTCCGGCTTCGTGCGCGTCCGTGGCGCGCGCGAGCACAACCTCAAGGATGTGGACGTGGAGCTGCCGCGCGATGCGCTGGTGGTGTTCACCGGCGTGTCCGGTTCGGGAAAATCGTCGCTGGCGTTCGGTACGCTGTTCGCCGAGGCGCAGCGGCGTTATCTGGATTCGATCTCGCCGTATGCGCGGCGCCTGATCGACCAGGCCGGCGTCGCCGACGTCGACGCCATCGACGGCCTGCCGCCGGCGGTGGCGCTGCAGCAGCATCGCGGTGCGCCGAGCACGCGCTCGTCGGTGGGCAGCGTCACCACCATCTCCAACTCGCTGCGCATGCTGTATTCGCGCGCCGGCACGTATCCGCCAGGGCAGGACATCATCCATGCCGACGGCTTCTCGCCGAACACGCCGGCCGGCGCCTGCCCCACCTGTCATGGGCTGGGACGCATCTACGACGCCACCGAGGCGTCGATGGTGCCGGACCGTTCGCTGAGCATCCGCGAACGCGCGGTGGCGGCGTGGCCACCGGCTTGGCACGGGCAGAACCTGCGCGACATCCTCACCACGCTCGGCCACGATGTCGACGTGCCGTGGGCGAAGCTGCCGAAGAAGACCCGCGACTGGATCCTGTACACCGACGAGCAACCGACCGTGCCGGTGTACCCGGGTTTCAGCCTGGCCGAGACCCAGCGTGCGCTCAAGCGCAAGCAGGAGCCGGCGTACATGGGCACCTTCAGCAGCGCGCGCCGTTACGTGCTGCATACCTTCGCCAGTACGCAGAGCGCGCTCATCAAGAAACGCGTGGCGCAATATCTGATCAGCACCGCGTGCCCCAGCTGCGACGGCAAGCGGCTGCGCCGCGAGGCGCTGTCGGTGACCTTCGCCGGGCTGGACATCGGCGCACTGTCGCAGCGCCCGCTCGGCGAGGTGGCCGACCTGCTGCGTCCCGCGGCGGAAGGCCGCATGCAGGGCCGATCGCGGCATCCGGAGCAGGCGCTGGCCGCGCAGCGCATCGCCCAGGACCTGCTGGCGCGGATCCAGGTGGTGGAGGCGTTGGGCCTGGGTTATCTGACCCTGGAGCGCAGCACGCCGACGCTGTCGCCCGGCGAACTGCAGCGGCTGCGCCTGGCCACGCAGATCCGCTCGCAACTGTTCGGCGTGGTCTACGTGATGGACGAGCCGTCGGCAGGCCTGCATCCGGCCGACACGCAGGCGTTGCTGGGCGCGCTGGACCAGCTCAAGGGCGCGGGCAATTCGTTGTTCGTGGTCGAGCACGAGATCGACGTGATCCGCCATGCCGACTGGATCGTCGATGTCGGCCCCGGTGCCGGCGAGCACGGCGGGCAGGTGCTGTACAGCGGTCCGCCGGTGGGATTGGCGCAGGTGCAGGCCTCGTCCACGCGCCGCTACCTGTTCGCCGAACCGCACGCCGCTGCCCATGCGCCGCGCTCGCCGGAGGCCTGGCTGCAGTTGCGCGAGGTCAGCCGCAACAACGTGGTCGCGCTGGACGTGGACATCCCGCTGGGCGTGTTCACCACGGTCACCGGCGTGTCCGGCTCGGGCAAGTCCTCGCTGGTCAGCCAGGCGCTGGTGGAATTGCTGGGCACGCAACTGGGGCAGGCGCCGGCCGAGGCGGAGGAGGAACTGGATCCGCTGGAGCGCGGTGCGCGTGTCGCCACCGATGGCTACATTGCCGGCGGCCTGGAACACGTGCGGCGGCTGGTGCAGGTGGACCAGGCGCCGATCGGGCGCACGCCGCGCTCCAACCTGGCGACCTACACCGGCCTGTTCGACCATGTGCGCAAGCGCTTCGCGGCCACGCCGGCAGCGCGCAAGCGCAAGTACGACGCCGGGCGTTTTTCGTTCAACGTCGCCAAGGGCCGCTGCGAGACCTGCGAAGGCGAGGGTGCGGTGAGCGTGGAACTGCTGTTCATGCCCAGCGTGTATGCGCCGTGCCCGACCTGCCATGGCGCGCGCTACAACGCCAAGACGCTGGAGATCGAACTGCGCGGCCAGAACATCGCACAGGTGCTGCGCATGACCGTGGCGCAGGCGCTGGATTTCTTTGCCGACGATGCGGCGATCGCGCGGCCGCTGCAGGTGCTGATGGAGGTGGGCCTGGGCTATCTGCGCCTGGGCCAGCCGGCCACCGAACTGTCCGGCGGCGAGGCGCAGCGGATCAAGCTGGCCAGCGAGCTGCAGCGTGCGCAGCGCCGCGGCACCGTGTACGTGCTGGACGAACCCACCACCGGCCTGCACCCGGCCGACGTGGACACGCTGCTGCGGCAATTGCACGGGCTGGTGGAGGCGGGCAACACCGTGGTGGCGGTGGAGCACGACATGCGCGTGGCCGCGGCCAGCGACTGGATCATCGACATGGGGCCAGGCGCGGGCGGGGCGGGCGGCAAGGTCGTGGCGGCGGGCGTGCCGGGAGTGGTGGCGACGCATGCAGGCAGCCGAACGGCGCCTTTCCTGGCTGCGGAATTGGCGGGGTAGGCGCGCACGTCGCGGCGCGTGGTCTTCGTCAGTTCCGACACGGCGAGGGCATGCCGGAATGCACGATGATGCAGTCGCAGCGAGCGAAGCCTGCCGGGTGCCTGACCCTGCAAAGCGTCGGGACTGAAGTCCCTCCCACAGTGCACCCGGGTAAGGCTCCGCACGGCTCTGCGGGAAGGGTTCCGTGTAGTCTCAAAACCGCCTGGAGCCGCTCGCAATGAGGTCTCATGCCGCATCGCGCATCGCGCATCGCGCACTGTGACGCGACAGCCCGCAGTGCCGCCGGCGTGAAACGCCGCCCACGTTGGCCACGCGCGGGCCACGGTGGCGACCGCGTGGCCGCCGCCGACGGCGGTTGGCGAGGCTGCGGCGATCAGCCCAGCAGTTCGAAGCTGGCCGTCAGCCCCGGTGCCTGCGCCGAAGGCGCGACCCACAGATCGAACTGGCCCGGTTCCACCGTCGGCTTGAGCGCCTGGCCCACGAACAGCAGATCCTCGCGACGCAGCACGAAGTCCACGCTGGCGCTGCCGCCGGCCGGCACCGCGACCTTGCGGAAATCCTTCAGTTCGCGCACCGGGCGGGTGATGCTGGCGCTGCGGTCGCGGACGTACAGTTGCACCACTTCCTCGGCGTCGCGGTGGCCGCGGTTGTGGATGCGTGCGGCGATCTTCAGCGTGCCGCCGGCGGCCAGCCGCGACGTGCTCAAGGTCAGTTCGCCGTACTCGATGCGGCCATAGGTCAGGCCGTGGCCGAACGGGAACAACGCGGTGTTGGAGATCGTGCGGTAGTGGGTGGTGAAGGGCGTCAGCGCGTTCGGGCGCGGATCCGGGCGACCGGTGGGCTTGTGCGCGTAGTAGTACGGCGACTGCCCGGATTCGTGCGGGAAGCTCACCGGCAGGCGCCCGGAGGGGCCGTGCACGCCGAGCAGGATGTCGGCCAGCGCCGGGCCGGAGGCCGAGCCGAGGAACCAGCTGACCAGGATCGCCGGCGCGTCCAGCACCGCGCCGTCGAGCACCAGCGCACGGCCATTGCTGAGCACCACCACCACCGGCGTGCCGGTGGCCGCCACGGCGGCCAGCAGCGACTGCTGCGCGCCGGGGATGCTGATGTCGGTGCGCGACTGCGCTTCGCCGGAGTAGCGCAGCGGTTCGCCGATCGCCAGGATCGCCACGTCGGCGGCGGTCGCCGCGGCCACCGCCGCCTGCACGCCGCCGGGCAGTGCGTGTTCGAACGCGCAGCCTTCCACCACCTGCAACGTGGCCGGATCGGCGAGTCGCGCGCGCAGGGCCGTGGCCAGGTCGTTGCCGCTGTCGTCGCCGCCGAACAGGGTCCACGGTCCGGCGCTCTCCACCCAGTTGCTGGCCATCGGCCCGATCAGGGCGATGCGCTGGCCCTGGCGCTTGAGCGGCAGCAGCTCGCCCTCGTTCTTGAGCAGCACCACCGATTTGCGTGCGGCCTCGTGCGCCAGTGCCAGCGTCTCCGGGCGCCGCTGCCGCGCCTGCGCGCGCTCGGGCACGATGCGCAGGAACGGGTCGTCGAACAGGCCCAGCGCGGCCTTGAAGCGCAGCACGCGGCGCACCGCGTCGTCCAGCCGCGCCATCGGCACCGCACCGTCGGCGACCAGGCCAGGCAGGTGCTGCAGGTACAGCCCGCTCTGCATGCTGATGTCCACGCCGGCCAGGAACGCCAGCCGCGCCGCGTCGCGCGCATCGCGGGCGTAGCCGTGCGCGACCAGTTCCAGGTCGCCGGTGTAGTCGGAGACGACCAGGCCGCTGTAGTTCCACTCGCCGCGCAGCACCTGGCTCAGCAGCCAGGTGTTGGCGGTGGCGGGCACGCCGGACAGCTCGTTGAAGGAAGCCATGGTGGTCACCGCGCCGGCGCCGAAGGCGGCCTGGAACGGCGGGAAATACACCTCGCGGAGGGTGCGCTCGGAGATGTCGACGGTGTTGTAGTCCAGGCCGGCCTCGGCCGCGCCATAGGCCGCGAAGTGCTTGGCGCAGGCGGCCAGCGCATCGGCATGGTCGATGCCCTCGCCCTGGAAGCCGCGCACGCGGGCCTCGGCGAAACGCCGGCCCAGCAGCACATCCTCGCCGCTGCCTTCCACGCCGCGGCCCCAGCGCGCATCGCGGGCGATGTCGACCATCGGCGCGAAGGTCCAGTCGATGCCGACCGCGCTGGCTTCCAGTGCGGCGGCCCGCGCGGTGCGTTGCGCCAGCTCCGGCTCGAAGCTGGCGGCTTCGCCCAGCGGCACCGGGAACACGGTGGTGAAGCCGTGGATCACATCGGCGGCGAACAGCATCGGGATCTTCAGCCGGCTCTCCAGCGCGGCCTGCTGCAGTTGCTGGTGCCAGCGCACGTTGGAGCCGTTGAAGATGCCGGTCAGGCGTCCGGCGCGCGCCGCGGCCAACTGGCCCTCGGCGGTGGGACGCACGTTGACCGGATTGGCGGCGGCCGCTGCATCGGTCTGCTGCGCCGAACCGAACAGGGTCAGCTGCCCGGCCTTCTCTTCCGGCGTCATCCGCGCGATCAGCGCATCGATGAAGGCCGGCGTCTTCGCCGACGCACGCGGCAGGGCCAGGCCCATCGGCACGTGCGACAGCAACGCGAACGAACCGGCGCCGAGCAACAGCCCGCGCCGCGTGGTACGAAACGTCATCGGCAAATCCCCTGTTTGGACCCCGATGGTCACGCTACCTCATCGGGAGCGAGAAGTTGTGATGCGGTGCACGATAACCGTGGGTCGGCAGGCGCGCTCCCTGGAACATCACCAGGCAGCCGCGTGATCGCGATGGGGCGACCGGCAGGGGCGATGCCGTCGCCAATCTGGGCGTAGACGTCGCGCTTGGCGCAACCGCGCCTTGCTTGCTCAGCCCGCTACCAATCCAGCGTTTCCAGAAAGCGCGCGGCCTCGACGTCGCTGCCCAGATAGGCGGCCAGCGACGCGGCGACCGCGTTGCGGGCAGTGGCGCACAGCGCGGCGCTGTCGTCGAATGCGGCATCGCCGAGTTCGGCCATGGTGTTGGCCATGGTCGCCAGACCACCGAATGCGATCTCCAGGCTGACGGCCAGCGGTCGGGGGCGCCATGCGCCGGCCCCGTGGAACGCGAACAGCACGCCGCCGCTGGCGGTGTCGAGGATGACAGGGTCCGCGCCCTGGTCCGCGATCACCAGCCAGTGGTCGCGCCAGGCGGCAATGGGCTTGCCGTCGATCGCGTTCCAGCGGTAGCCGGCCTGCAGCGCCCACAGCTTGCACAACGGCGGAATGTCGAGCGGGTTGCCGCCGAGTTGCAGCGACAGGCCGGTCGGGCCGGCCGTGGCGTCGCGGATGTCGCCCCATGGCCCCACCTGCGCATAGAAGTCGGCGAGCGCCTGTGGCAGCGGCAGCGTGCCCTGCCAGTCGGATGCAGGTTGCGGACGCAGTTCGCCCCAGGAGGCGAGCAGCGTGCGGAGGGTGGCGTAGGACATCGGGCGTGTGGCGACAGTCGACCTGAGGCGCATTATGCCCGGCGCGTGTCGTGCGCCGTGTGCATGATGCCGTGCCGGCAGCGCTTGCAACGGGCACCTGGCGCGTGCGGCGCTGCGGCCGACGACAGGGCTGGTTGTCCAGCCCGATGTTCTGCGCCGCGCTGGCTTGCGGCACGTGGACCAGCTCGTACGACACCTGCCGCGACGCTGTCGGGGTCCCATTGCAGGCGCACATCGGACCGCTCGATCGCGTCTTTCCAGGCGACCTGACTGGCGAATCGCGCCGGATCGAAGGTCGACGGGGCCGTGGCACGCAGTAGGGGGTCGAAGCAGGCGCGTGGCAGCCGGATCGCCAGGATCCGCTCCTGCCTTGCTTCTGCGCCCAACCGGCGCGGGACATCATCCACAGGAAATTCGGCTTGATCCAGCTCATCCGGTCGTAGCTGAACTCGCCGCCGAAGCGCTGATGGTCCATGGCGAACCGCGCAATCGCAGGGCGATCCACCTTGTAGACATCGATCGCATCGGTGTCGAAGCACGACAGGATGTCACGACCCCGGCACGGCCAGGTGAGCTGCAAGGCAGCGCAAGGGACGGTATGCAGCGTCGCGCAGCCTACGTCGTCGCAGCAACGTCGTCGATCCGCTGCCGCGTCTCCCGTGCCGCCGGATGCCGCGCGATGCGTTCGCCTGGATCGGGACGCCAGCCGTAACGCCTCTCAGGGCTGAAGCCTCGACGGCAGGCGCGTTTGCGCGGAGGTGCTTGCCGCCGTGAGAGCGGCGCTGACTTCCCGTGGGATCCAGTTGCCCGCCGGCGTCGTCGAAAGGCATGCTGTGCGGGACACGCAACGAGCAGGGCCGATCCATGCAGCGCCCTGGGTGCTTTCGCGCGTGCGGCCGCACTGAATCACTCAGCCTGCGCTCGCCTCCAGACTCGCGCGCTGAGACCCGCACTGGCTACCCTGGCGCACCCCGTTCCTCGGAGCCCCCCATGAGCCGACGTTCCGGCAGCGCCGATCTGCCCCTGCATGGCGGTCGCGTGCCGCACTGGCTGGGCGCGCGCATGACCCGGCTCGGCGCGGTGATGTGCCAGGCCATCGTGCACAGCTATGGCCGCGACGAATTGCTGCGGCGCCTGGCGCATCCGTTCTGGTTCCAGTCGCTGGGGGCGGTGATGGGCATGGACTGGCATTCCTCCGGCATCACCACCAGCGTACTGGGCGCGCTCAAGCGCGGCCTGGCGCCGCTGTCCGGCGAACTGGGCATCCACGTGTGCGGCGGCCGTGGGCGGCATTCGCGGGCCACGCCGGACGAACTGCAGGCGGTGGGCGAGCGCACCGGCCTGGACGGCGCGGAACTGGCGCGGGTCAGCCGCCTGGTGGCCAAGGTCGACAGCGCCGCGGTGCAGGACGGCTTCGACCTGTACCTGCACGGTTTCATCGTCAGCGACGACGGGCGCTGGGTGGTGGTGCAGCAGGGCATGCACGGTGGGCGCAAGCAGGCACGCCGCTACCACTGGCTGTCGGAAGGCCTGAGCAGCTTCGTCGATGCACCGCATGCGGCGATCGACGGCCCGCGCCAGGGCCGCATCGTCAATCTCGCCGATCATCGCGCCGCCGCCGCGCGTGCGGCGCAGGTGGAGCTGTTGCAGACGCTGGCACCGGAGCGCATCGCCCGCGAATACGCCGCGCTGGAGGCCGCGCAGACGCCGGCATCGGCCGCCACGGCGCCGACCCACGCCGCGCAGGGGCGGGGCGCCACCGCGCCG
>NZ_AQOI01000331.1:0-2545 GCF_000364665.1 Xanthomonas sp. SHU 199 | reverse complement strand
GCCGTCGTCGCGACGCGGCGCACGCGGCTCGCGCTCGAACTTCGGCTCGAACCGGGGACGGTCCGGACGCTCGCCACGCTCGGGCCGCTCGCGGCGCTCGAAACGCTCGCCCTGCGGCGGACGCGGACGGTCCGGGGCCAGCAGCAGCGGCGTCTCGCCCTGCAGCAGGCGCGCCAGCGCCGCGGCCACTTCCACCATCGGCACGTTCTTCTCGGCCTCGAACTTCTGCAGCAAATCGCGGTACATGTCGATGCCGCCGGCGGCGATGGTCTCGCTGATCTTCTCCATGAAGCGGCTCACGCGCTGGTCGTTGACCGCGTCGACGCTGGGCAGCTGCATTTCCTCGATCGGCTGGCGGGTGGCGCGCTCGATCGCGCGCAGCATGCCGCGCTCGCGCGGGCTGACGAACAGGATCGCTTCGCCGCTGCGCCCGGCCCGGCCGGTGCGGCCGATACGGTGCACGTAGCTTTCGGTGTCGTAGGGGATGTCGTAGTTCAGCACGTGGCTGATCCGCTCCACGTCCAGGCCGCGCGCGGCCACGTCGGTGGCGACCAGGACGTCGAGCTTGCCGTCCTTGAGCTGCTGGATCACCCGCTCGCGCTGCGCCTGCTGGATGTCGCCGTTGATCGCCGCCGCGGCCAGGCCGCGCGCCTGCAGCTTCTGCGCCAGCTCGTCGGTGCCGGCCTTGGTGCGGGCGAAGATGATCATCGCGTCGAACGGCTCGACCTCCAGGATCCGGGTCAGCGCGTCGAGCTTGTGCAGCCCGCTCACCGCCCAGTAGCGCTGGCGGATGTTGGCCGAGGTGGTGGTCTTGGAGGCGATGATCACCTCGGCCGGGTCGTTCAGATAGGTCTGCGCGATGCGCTTGATCGCCGGCGGCATGGTCGCCGAGAACAGCGCCACCTGGCGCGATTCCGGCAGCTTCTTCAGCACCGCCTCGACGTCGTCGATGAAGCCCATGCGCAGCATTTCGTCGGCTTCGTCGAGCACCAGCGTCTTCAGCTCGGACAGGTCCAGGGTGCCGCGGTCCAGGTGATCGATCACCCGCCCCGGGGTGCCCACCACCACGTGCACGCCGCGCTTGAGCGCCGACAGCTGCTGCACGTAGGGCTGGCCGCCGTATACCGGCAGCACCTGGAAGCCGGGGATCGCCGCGGCGTAGCGGTGGAACGCCTCGGCCACCTGGATCGCCAGTTCGCGCGTGGGCGCCAGCACCAGCGCCTGCGGCTTGCGCTGGGCGAAATCCAGCCGCGACAGGATCGGCAGCGCGAACGCGGCGGTCTTGCCGGTGCCGGTCTGCGCCTGGCCGAGCAGGTCGCGGCCGGTCAGCAGCGCCGGGATGGTGGCGGCCTGGATCGGCGACGGCGACTCGTAGCCGACGTCGGCGACCGCCTTCATCACAGCAGGGGAGAGGCCGAGATCTGCGAACAGCAGCGGCGCGGGGGTATCTTGGGACATGGGAGACTCCGGGGGCGCCGCAGAGAACCGGCAGGCGCAAAGAAGCCCCTATTGTGCGCCCTGCCGGGCCGCATGTCGAAAGCAGGTGAACGACACCGTTCAGGCGTGACCATCTGCGCACTGCCGGACGCCGGCCACGGCGGCCGCCTCCAGCAGGCGCGGCGCCGCGGGCTGCGGCAGCGGCGACAGCCCCCAGCCGCCGACATGGCGGGCGTTTTGCCCGCGAATGACCGACAATGGGCGCCGATTTCCGAGCAAGCCCCCAATGCAGACCATCGATCTCCAGCTAGAAAGCGACTACGTTGAACTCAAGCACCTGTTGAAACTGACCGGCCTGTGCGACAGCGGCGGCGCGGCCAAGGCCGTGATCAGCGAAGGCCAGGTGCGCGTGGATGGCGAGGTCGAACTGCGCAAGGCCTGCAAGGTGCGCGCGGGTCAGGTGGTACAGCTGGGCGACGTGCAGGTGCAGGTGCTCGGCAAGGCATGACCGCCATCGGCGCCCCTGGCCTGCCACTCGCCGGCCGGCGGCGCCGGACAGCGCGGATCCCCGCACGATGCTGATCACGCTGGGCATCCGCAACATCGCGCCGTCTGCGGAAGATCCGCACCACGACGTGTACATCGCGCAGCTCGACCCCGACGCAACGCAGCCGTTCCGCCTGGGCCAGTCCATCCGCGGCGGCCACGCGGAGCGCGGCGGTTCCATCTCCCTGGCGCTGGACGAACTGGAGGGCTGGACCGGCGACTGGCGCCAGCACCTGCGCCACGCCGGCTGCGCCTGGGCCATCGCGCCGATCGAAGCGGCGCAGCGCAGCGGCGACCTGCAGAGTGCACTCGACGCGCTGGTCGCCGGTGCGGAACAGCGGCGCGCCGACGCCAGCTAGCCGCCGCTGAGATCGGGATTCGGGATTGAAAGCAAGCCGCGCCGAGCCTCGATAGACACGCATGCATCGGCACGACCGGCCCCTCAGCGCGCCATGGCCGCCACGCGCTGGGTCAGGTGCGCCGCGATGGCACGCTTGAACGGCGCGACCCGGTCGGCCACGCGCAGCGCGGCGCTGCGCAGCGCGCGCGCCGGCAGGCGGTC
>NZ_AQOI01000330.1:0-3064 GCF_000364665.1 Xanthomonas sp. SHU 199 | reverse complement strand
CGCCACAGGCGCCTGCACCGGCGCTGGCCGGCGGTGCGATGCGCCGCCCCAGCGCCTGCAGCCAGGCCGCCCGGCCGGGCTTGAGCAGGCGTAGTGCGAGCGCGCCGCGCAGCTTGCGCGCGGTGCCGGGGAATTGCTTCTTCAACACCACCCAGGCGCTGACCAGTACCGCCAGCGCGATCACCAGGTACTGCAGCAGCAGCGAGGCGCTCATCTCAGCCGGCTCCCAGCGCCACCGCAACCTGGTAGGTGACCAGCGAGGCCAGATACGCCAGCGCGAACAGGTAGAACGCGGCGAAGCTCATCTGCTTCCACGAGTTGGTCTCGCGCTTGATCGTGGCCAGGGTGGAAATGCACATCGGCGCGTAGATGTACCAGACCAGCAACGACAGCGCGGTGGCCAGCGACCAGCCGTCGTGGATCAACGGCGACAGCGCCTGCGCGGCGGCATCGTCGTCGGCCGCCGACAGCGCGTACACCGTCGCCAGCGACGACACCGCCACCTCGCGCGCGGCCAGGCCGGGGATCAGCGCGATGCAGATCTGCCAGTTGAAGCCCAGCGGCGAAAACACCGCGGTCATGGCGTGGCCGATGCGACCGGCGAAGCTGTAGTCAATCGCCGGCAGGGTGGCGTCGGCCGGCGGCGCCGGAAAGTTCAGCAGGAACCACAGCAGGATGGTCAACGCCAGGATGATGCCGCCGACGCGCTTGAGGAAGATCGCCGCGCGCTCCCACAGGCCCAGCGCCAGATCGCGCAGGTGCGGCACGCGGTAGGACGGCAGTTCCAGCAGCAGCGGATGCTCGCCCTTGTCGCGACGCCACTTCTTCATCGTCCACGACACCGCCAAACCACTGACGATCGCTGCCACGTACAGGCCAAACAACACCAGGCCCTGCTGATTGAGCACGCCCCACACCTGCTTCTGCGGCACAAACGCGGCGATCAGCAAGGTGTACACCGGCAGCCGCGCCGAACAGGTCATCAGCGGCGCCACCAGAATGGTCGCCAGGCGATCGCGCGGGTCCTGGATGCTGCGCGTGGACATGATCCCAGGCACGGCGCAGGCGAAGCTGGACAGCAGCGGGATGAACGAGCGCCCGGACAGGCCGGCCGCGGCCATCATGCGGTCGAGCAGGAACGCCGCGCGCGGCAGATAGCCGGATTCCTCCAGCGCCAGGATGAAGGCGAACAGGATCAGGATCTGCGGCAGGAACACCACCACCCCGCCGAGACCGGCGATGATGCCGTCCACCAGCAGGCTGTTCAGCGGCCCCTGCGGCAGCGTTCCGCCGACCCAGACACCGAGCGCCTTGGTCCCACCGTCGATCAGGTCCATCACAGGCTGCGCCCAGGCAAAAACCGCCTGGAAGATCAGGAACATCACCAGCACTAGGGTCAACAGGCCGGCGACCGGATGCAGCAGCCAACGGTCCAGCGCGTCGTCGACGCGCGAGGTGCGGGTCGGCATCGACACCGCCGCCGCCAGGATCGCGCGCACCTGCTGGTGGTAGTCGCCCTGCCCTTCGCTCGGCGCCACCGCCGGCGGCAGTGCCGGCGCCAGCGCGTCCAGCCGCTCGACCAGGGCGCGGGCGCCGTTGCGGCGCACCGCCACGGTCTCGATCACCGGCACGCCCAGCGCCTGTTCCAGCGCCTGGCGGTCGATCTGGATGCCGCGGCGCTGCGCCGCGTCGACCATGTTCAAGGCCACCAGCATCGGCTTGCCCAGCTCGCGCAGTTCCAGCGCGAAGCGCAGGTGCAGGCGCAGGTTGGTGGCGTCGACCACGCAGACCAGCACGTCCGGCGCCGGCTCGCCCGGGTAGAAGCCGCGGCACAGGTCGCGGGTGATCGCCTCGTCCAGGCTGGCCGGCTGCAGGCTGTAGGCGCCGGGCAGATCCAGCACCGCGAACTCGCGCCCGGACGGCGCGCGGAAGCGGCCCTCCTTGCGCTCGACGGTGACGCCGGCGTAGTTCGCGACCTTCTGCTTGCTGCCGGTCAACTGGTTGAACAGCGCGGTCTTGCCGCAGTTCGGGTTGCCGACCAGGGCCAGGCGCAGCGGCGCGGCCACCGCGCTCACGAGCGCACCTCGTCCAGCGCGCTGACCTGCACCCGTGCCGCCTCGCTGCGCCGCAGCGCGAAGCGCGTATAGCCCACCTGCACCAGCAGCGGTTCGCCACCGATCGGCCCGCTGGCCAGCACCTGCACCTGTTCGCCGGCGACGAAGCCCAGCTCGCGCAGACGCCGGGCGATGGCGTCGTTGGCCTGGCGGTCGTGCACGGATTCCACGAGGGCGCTGCTGCGCAACGGCATGTCGGACAACGTCACAGCACGTTCCGTCGATAAGAATGGTTATCAATTGTAGCATCGCCGCGGCGCGTCATGGCGGGACCGGCACGGCCGGCTATGATCGCCGTATGGCTGCCGTTTTCCCTTTGTACGAGCGTGTTCGATGAGCGATGCCCTGTTGTTGCAACGATCCGGCAAGGTCCTGACCCTGCAGTTGAACCGACCCGAGGTCCGCAACGCCTTCGACGCCGCGCTGATCGCCCAACTCAGCGACGCCCTGCTGCAGATCGGCGCCGATCCGCAGGTGCAGGTACTGGTCCTGGCCGGTGCCGGCGCGGCGTTCTCGGCCGGCGCCGACCTGCAGTGGATGCGCTCGATGGCCGGCGCCGGCGAACAGGAGAACCTGGACGACGCGCTGGCCCTGGCGCGGCTGATGCGCCTGCTGGACGAACTGCCCAAGCCCACGGTGGCGCGGGTGCAAGGCGCGGCGTTCGGCGGCGCGGTGGGCCTGGTCGCCTGTTGCGACATCGCCGTGGCCGCCACCGATGCGCGCTTCGCGCTCAGCGAAAGCCGGCTTGGCCTGCTGCCGGCGGTGATCTCGCCATACGTGATCGCGGCGATCGGCGCGCGCCAGGCGCGGCGCTGGTTCGCCAGCGCGGAAACCTTCGACGCCGCCACCGCGGCGCAGATCGGCCTGGTCCACCAGGCGGTGGCGCCGGAGGCGCTGGACGCGGCGGTGCAGCGCCAAGTCGCCCTGCTCGGCCAGGCCGGGCCGCTGGC
>NZ_AQOI01000329.1:0-5747 GCF_000364665.1 Xanthomonas sp. SHU 199 | reverse complement strand
GGCGGGTCGCCGCCGGTGGCGAGCGCGATGCGCTGGACCAGGCCAACGCCGCCCTGATCGCGCAATTGCGGGTCTCGGCCGAAGGCCAGGAAGGGCTGAATGCGTTCCTGGAGAAACGCGAACCGGCCTGGAGGGCCAGCCCATGAACCCGCTCGACCATCTCGGCCTGCGCTGCAGCGACCTCGACCGCAGCCTGACCTTCTACCGCGCCGCCCTGGCCGCGCTGGAGCTGGACGTGGTGATGCAGGTGAGCGCCGAGGAAAGCGGCGGCCAGCGCCATGTCGGTTTCGGTCGCGACGGCAAGCCCAGCTTCTGGATCGCCGATGGCGGCCGCGACGCCGGCGACAATGGCGTGCACGTGGCCTTCGTCGCCGCCAGCCGCGCGCAGGTGGACGCGTTCCATCGTGCCGGCCTGGCCGCCGGCGGCCGCGAGCACGGCGCGCCGGGCCTGCGCCCGCACTACCACCCCGACTACTACGGCGCGTTCCTGCTGGATCCGGACGGCCACAACATCGAAGCGGTCTGCCACCGCACGGCAGCGGCCTGATCCGCGCTACCGCGTTGCGCCAGCGCACCTGGCGCCAGCCATGCATGCCGCTGCTTCACCGCATCTCTTCATCAGGAATCCCATGACCCTCTTTGCTTCCCGCTTCGTGCGCAGCGCCCGGCCAACGGCGCAGGAATTCCGCGAATGAGCGACCGCGTGCGCATCGTCGAAGTCGGCCCGCGCGACGGCCTGCAGAACGAGAAGGCCTGGGTCGCCACGGAAGACAAGATCGAGCTGATCGCGCGACTGGGGCGAACCGGCCTGCGCAGCATCGAGGCGACCAGCTTCGTCAGCCCGAAATGGGTCCCGCAGCTGGCCGACGCGGCCGAGGTCTACGCCGGCATCGCGCAGGTGCCGGGCGTGGACTATCCGGTGCTGGTGCCGAACCTGCAGGGCTACGAACGCGCGGCCGCGGTCGGCGTGCGCGAGGTGGCGGTGTTCACCGCCGCCTCGGAGACCTTCAACCGCACCAATACCAATGCCGGCATCGACGAATCGCTGGCGCGCTTCGCGCCGGTGCTGGAGCGCGCGGCGGCGGACGGGGTCAAGGTCCGCGGCTACGTGTCCACGGTGCTCGGCTGTCCCTATCAGGGCGACGTCCCCCTGGCCGACGTGGTGCGGGTGGCGCAGCGGCTGCATGCGATGGGCTGCTACGAGATCTCGCTGGGCGACACCATCGGCGTGGGCACGCCGGGCAAGGCGCGGGCGGTGCTGCGCGCGGTCGCCGCCGTGGTGCCGATGGACGCATTGGCGGTGCACTTCCACGACACCTACGGCCAGGCCCTGGCCAACATCGCCGCCTGCCTGGAAGAAGGCGTGCGCGTGGTCGATGCCGCGGTGTCCGGCGCCGGCGGCTGCCCATATGCCAAGGGTGCCAGTGGCAACGTGGCCAGCGAGGACGTGGTCTACCTGCTGCACGGCAATGGGGTAGAAACCGGCATCGACCTGCCCGCGCTGGCCGCGACCGGCCGCTGGCTGGCGCAGAAACTGGGCCGGCCGACCGGCAGCAAGGTCGGCCAGGCGCTGGCCGCCGAGGGCTGAGCCGCGACAGCGCCGCATCCGGCGACAGGCTTGCGCACCGCGGGCGATCGTCGCGTCTCGCCGCAATCGGCGGCAGCCTCTAAACTGGGCGTTTTCCTGGGAGGGAACATCCATGCAGCTTGCCGATCTCAAAGCGGTGGTCACCGGCGGTGTGTCCGGCCTCGGCCTGGCGGTGGCGCAACGCATCGTCGCCGAAGGCGGCAAGGTCGCGCTGTTCGACCTGAACGACGACAAGGGTGCGGCCGCGGTCGCCGCCCTGGGCGCGGAGCGGGCCTGCTACCTACGCACCGACGTCAGCGACGAGGCCCAGGTGGCGGCGCAGCTGGCGGCGGCACGCGATTTCCTCGGCGGACTCAATGCCGCGGTCAACTGCGCCGGCATCCTCGGCGCCGGCCGCGTGCTCGGCAAGGAAGCGCCGATGCCGCTGGCCACCTTCCAGGGCACGGTGATGGTCAACCTGGTCGGCAGCTTCAACGTCGCCAAGGCCGCCGCCGACCTGATGCAGCGCAACGCCCCGGGCGAGGACGGCGAGCGCGGCGTCATCGTCAACACCGCCAGCGTCGCCGCCTACGAAGGCCAGATCGGCCAGGCCGCCTACGCCGCCTCCAAGGGTGGCGTGGTGGCGATGACCCTGCCGATGGCGCGCGAACTGGCGCGCTTCGGCATCCGCGTCAACACCATCGCCCCGGGCATCTTCTGGACCCCGATGGTCGACGGCATGCCCGAGGCCGTGCAGCAGTCGCTGGCCGCGGCGATCCCGTATCCTTCGCGTCTCGGCCGCCCGGACGAATTCGCCGACACGGTGATGTTCCTGCTGCGCAACCGCTACCTCAACGGCGAAACCATTCGCCTCGATGGCGCGGTGCGGTTGGCGCCTAAGTAGCGGGGAATGGAGAATGGGGAATGGGGAATCGCAACGGCGTTTCCCTTCCGCTGATCCTCTCCGCCTGCTTGACCCTGTTTCGATTCCCTATTCCCCATTCCCGATTCCCAGCCCTCATGAAAGCCAACGAAATCAAGAAAGGCAACGTCGTCGAGTACAACAACGGCGTGTACCAGATCCGCGACATCGAGCGTAGCTCGCCGCAGGGCCGCGGCGGCAACGTCCGCTTCCGCTTCGTGATGTACAGCGTGCCGGGCGGCAACAAGCTCGATGCCAGCTTCGACGGCGACGACGACCTGCGCGAGGTCGAGCTGATGCGCCGCCAGGCCACCTTCTCCTACAAGGACGGCGAGGCCTTCGTGTTCCTCGACGACGAGGACTACACGCCCTACACCCTGGACGCCGATGCGATCGGCACCGACGCCGGCTACATCACCGACGGCCTCAGCGGCATCTACGTGCAGGTCATCGACGACCAGCCGGTGGCGATCCAGCTGCCGCAGAGCGTGACCCTGGAAGTGATCGAGACCCCGCCGGAGCTCAAGGGCGGCACCGCCACCAAGCGCCCGAAGCCGGCCAAGCTCAACACCGGGATCGAGATCATGGTGCCGGAGTACATCGGCAACGGCGAGCGCGTGCTGGTCAACACCACCACCGGCGAATTCGCCGGCCGCGCCGACTGAGCCCATGCGCGGGCGCCGTGTCACCCAGGTCTCCCGCACAGGCAGCGCCGCGCATGCGCCGCGGCCCGCCTGCCTCGGCCTGCTGCTGGCCGTGCCGGTGCTGGCCCTCGCCGCGCCGGTGACGCCGGCCACGGCGGCCGCCCCCAAGCCCGCGTGCACGATTCCCGACGCGGTCGATCCCGAGCACCACGACGGTTTCTGCACGCTGCCCGCGCCGATCCGCGCCTTCGTCGCCCGCCAGGACACCTGCACCCATTTCGCCGGCGAGGAGCCCTACGACGCGGCGCGGCGGCGCGAACTGGAGCAGGCGATGGCCAAGTACTGCGACGGCAATGAACAGACCTGGGCGACGCTGCGCGCGCAGTACCGCCAGGATCCGCCGCGCGACGCCTGGCTGCGCCGCTACGGCGAGGATGCGGGTCTCAAGCTGCCGTGATGACGGCTTGCCGGCCGGCAAGGTGGCGCCCTTGCGGGCATCGGCGTCGGCGCTGACGGCCGTCGACATCGGCCGGCTTCGCGTCTTCGCTCGTCGCGGCTGAAGCCGCCCCTACATAAATGGGTTGGAAGCGCGCCGCGTTCCTGTGGGAGGGACTTCAGTCCCGGCCCATGGAGCTATCAGTCTTCCTTCATGCGAACACGGCTGCGTCTGCGACGCACAGGTGCTGCGGACTCACGCCGCCACCGCGCCGCCGTCAACCGCACGCACGATCCAGTTCCCTTCGATCGTCTCGCATCGCAAGCCCGCACGCTGCGCTACGGCTGCCCACCACGCTGCCGCAACAGCGACGGCGAATCCAACTGCAGTCCACCGCCTTCGCGATTGAGGGTGCGCAGGCGCGCACCCAGCGTCGCCAGGTTGGCATCGATCTGCGCCAGGTCCGCCTGCAGCGGCGCCGGCAGCAACCCGCGCAGGCGCGTCTGCAGCGCGACGCCGTCGTCGTGCAGCGCCGCGATCCGTGCCTGTCCCTGCACCTGCAGCCAGGCACGTTCCTGCGCCTGCGGCAGGCCATAGCCCGGCTGCCCCTGCAGCAGGCTCGCCGGTTGGCTCAATAGCCCTTGCTCGGCCAGCACGGCACGCACCGCGCTGGCAGCGTCACGCGTGTCGGCACCCGCATCGCGCTCGCCCGCACCGGCCACCGCGGTCGGCAGCGGCTTGCCCAGATAGCGCCGCTTCAACGCATCGCGACCGCGCTGCTCGGCGCGGCGGCGGGCGGCGTTCTCCAGCACCAGCAAGGCGGCACTGGCACGCAGGTCGCCACGCTCAAGCCACGGCGCGCGCTGCGCGGCCGGCAGGTCCAGCCACGCGTCGGCATTGCGGGCCGGCAGTGCCAGGGAGCCGCGCGCCACCGCGAACATCTGCGCAAAATGCGCGCTCGCCGCCGGGAAGAAGTAGCCATCGCGCACAGCTGCATCGGCGTCGTCGAACACCGACGCATCGGCGATGCCGGCCCGTACCAGGCGCCGACGCAGGCCGGTCGGGCTGATCCCGGACAGATGCGCGGCCGCCAGCCGCGGCACGCCGTCGTGCAGCAAGGCGTAGGTCTCCACCGCGCAGTTGTTGCTGAGGAAGTAGTAGCGGCCGTCGTAGCTCCAGTGCAGTTGCGCGGCACGCTCCAGCAGCGCGGCGATCTCTTCGCGCGACAGCCGCAGCGGCAGCGACTGCAGGCCGCGCAACTGCACCTGGGTGTAGTCGTCCACCACCTGGCGCAGCGGCAGCACGAACAGCCGCGACGGGTAGGAGCCGGTGAGCCCGCGCAGGTTGGAAATCTGCACGTCGTCGACGAAGGCGCGGAACGACAGCACCCGGTGCTCGGCCAGGTCCAGCCGGCATGCCGGGCCCAGCGGCCGCCCCGGCGCGCAGATCACCAGGCGCAACATGCTGTGGCCCCAGTGGCTCATCGGCTGCGCGTTGCCTTCGGCCAGCAGGTAGTCCACCGCGTAGATCCGCGCCGGGTCCACCTGCAGCAAGGCGGCCGCGTCGGCCAGCGGGTCCTGCACGAACACCTGGCCGGGCGCGCATGCGCTCGCCGGCGGCGTCCATGCCAGGCGCGCGGCGAAGTAGCGGGCCAGCGCCGGCCGCCGGCAGGCGTAGTCCGGATCGAGCAGGAAGTGCTCGAGATTCACCGCCACGAACTCGGCCGGCGACTGCAACTCGTAGCGATCCGGGCTGCGCTCGGTGAACCGGTTCTGGCCGCGGCGCAGGCCCAGGCGCATCGGGCTGACCTGCCAGCCGGCCAGATCCAGCAGGCGCGGATCGGACGACAGCCGGCCCGCCGCGGAGCGGTCGTAGAAGTGCGCCAGTTCGTGCAGCAAGGCGGTCAGCGCCGGCCGCCGCGCCGGATCGACGGCAGGATCGGTGTCGGGATCCTCCGCCGCCATCCAGTCGCGCAGCAAGCGCTTGTTCAACAGCAGGCGCCTGGCCTGCGCGCGCCCGTGCACCTGCGTGGGGAGATCGTCGCGCCACTGCAGCGGCAGTCCTGCGGGTAGCGCCGCGGTCCAGGCCGGCGGCAGTCGCGCCTGCGCCGCGGCCAGCACGGCCTCGCTGGCCGTGCGCTCGGCGGGACTCAGCCCTGTCTCATCGACAGCGAGAGGC
>NZ_AQOI01000328.1:0-7330 GCF_000364665.1 Xanthomonas sp. SHU 199 | reverse complement strand
GCCAGCGCCAGCAACGCCAGCCACCGCGCGCGCAGGCGCCGTGGCCGGCGCGGGATCACAGCGCCAGGATCGCCTGCGCCAGTTCCAGGTCGCTGGCCTGTTGCGCCTGCGGGTTGCGCTCGCGCAACACGCGCAGCGCCGCTTCCAGTTGCACGCCGCGGATGCGCCCGGCGCTGGCGACGAAGCCGGCCGCGTCGTCGCGCGCCTGCAGCACCACCTTGTCGTTGTTGGAACTGCTGTCCGAGGACGCCGAGCTGCCGGCCGAGCCGGCCGAGGCCGAACCGGCGGAGCTGCCGGCGAAGCTGGACGCCTGCGCGAACGCGGGCAGGATCAGGGCGAACAGCAGGGCGCAGCGCGCGGTCACTCGGGTCATTGCAATCGTTCCAAACGGGATCGTGAAAAAGGGGACGGCCAGCGCCGCGCCGCATAGCCTAGCGGTCCGCCCCGCGCAGCGCCTGAACGGGCCGCGCGGCAGCGGTGCCAGGCTGGACTCAGGGGTCGAACAGCTTGCCCGGATTGAGCAGCCCGGACGGATCGAACACGCGCTTGACCGCGCGCATCAACGCGATCTCCTCGGCGCTGCGCGTGCTCTCCAGGTAGGGTTTCTTGACCAGGCCGATGCCGTGCTCGGCGGAGATGCTGCCGCCGTGCTCGGCCAGCACCTGCGCCAGCAGCTTGGTGACCTGCTCGCAGGCGGCGATGAACTCCGCCGGCGCAGTGGCCTCGGGCTTGAGCACGTTGATGTGCAGGTTGCCGTCGCCGATGTGGCCGAACCACACCACCTCGAATTGCGGGTAGGCCTCGCCGAGCAGCGCCTGGGTCCGCGCCAGGAACGCCGGCATCGCCGAGATCCGCACCGACACGTCATTCTTGTACGGGGTGTAGCGCGCCACGGCCTCGGTAATGCCTTCGCGCAGGCGCCACAGCTGCGCGGCTTGCGCCTCGCTCTGGCTGATCACCCCGTCCAGCACCCAGCCCTGCTCCATGCAGGCCTCGAACGCGGCCAGCGCCGCGGCCTCCTGCGCCTCGTTGCCGCTGGCGTACTCGGTGACCACGTAGTACGGATACACCGTTTCGAACGGCGCCTGCGCGCCATGCGCGAGCACGTGCTGCAGCGCACGGTCGGTGAAGAACTCGAACGCCTCCAACTGCAGCCGGCTGCGGAATGCGGCGAACACCTGCATCAGCACCTCGAACGAGGGCAGCGCCAGCAGCATCACGTTGCTCGGCGGCGGCGGATCGGTGAGGCGCAGGGTGGCTTCGACCACGATGCCGAGGGTGCCTTCGGAGCCGATCAGCAACTGGCGGAAATCGTAGCCGCTGGAATTCTTGATCAAGCCGCGGTTGAGCTCGAGCAATTCGCCGCTGCCGGTGACCACCTTCAACCCGGCGATCCACTCGCGGGTGTTGCCGTAGCGGATCACGCGGATGCCGCCGGCATTGGTGGCGATGTTGCCGCCGATCGAGCACGACCCGCGTGCGGCGAAGTCCACCGGGTACAGCAGCCCGTGCTCGCGCGCGGCGTTGTGCACCGCCTCCAGCGGCATCCCGGCCTGCACGATGAGGGTGCGGTCGACCGGATCGAACGCCAGCGCCTTGTTCATCCGCTCCAGGCTCAGCACCAGTTCGCCGTGCGCGGCCACCGCGCCGCCGGACAGGCCGGTGCGACCGCCGGAGGGCACCACCGCCACCGCGTGGTCGTTGGCCCAGCGCAGCACCGCCTGCACCTCCTCCACCGTCGCCGGCAGCGCGATCGCCAGCGGCGCCGGGGTCCAGCGCCGGGTCCAGTCGCGACCGTAGTGCTCCAGGTCGGCGGGATCGGTCTTCAGGCGCAGGCCGGGAACGGCAAGGGCCAGGGCATCCAGGCGCGGGTCGGTCATAAGTGGAGAGATCGAAGCGTAGACAATCGTTCAAGCGTGCCAGCCTTGCGCAACGGCGTCCAGTTCGCTGCCAGCAGGTCGCCGCGTTTGCGAATCCCCACTCACCACTCCCGAATCCCCCGCCGGCCACCGCCAATCGATGCATTTGAAACCGTCCGCCGGCGTTGCATCCACGGTCTCCCGGCATCCTATTGCGGCGCACCAAAGCGCGAAGCCATCTGGCATAGTGACCGGCCCGTTGGCCATCGCTCCCTCGCCGCAATGTCGCCCAAGAAGACCTCGTTTCCGAAGCAGGATATCCGCGTGCTGCTGCTCGAAGGCATCAGCCAGACCGCCGCCGACGTGTTCCGCGCGGCCGGCTACTCGCAGATCGAACTGCACGCCAAGTCGCTGCCGGAAGACGAGCTCAAGCAGCGCATCGCCGAGGCGCACATCGTCGGCATCCGCTCGCGCACCCAGCTCAGCGCCGAGGTGCTGGCCCACGCCAAGCGCCTGATCGCGGTCGGCTGCTTCTGCATCGGCACCAACCAGGTCGACCTGGACGCCGCGGAACTGGCCGGCATCCCGGTGTTCAATGCGCCCTACTCCAACACCCGCAGCGTCGCCGAGCTGGTGATCGCCGAGGCCATCCTGCTGTTGCGCGGCATTCCGCAGAAGAACGCCGAATGCCACCGCGGCGGCTGGTCGAAGTCGGCCGCCGGCAGCCACGAGACCCGCGGCAAGGTGCTGGGCATCGTCGGCTACGGCCACATCGGCACCCAGGTCGGCGTGTTGGCCGAGGCGCTGGGCATGCAGGTGATCTTCCACGACATCGAGACCAAGCTGTCGCTGGGCAACGCCCGCACCGCCACCGACCTGGACGACCTGCTGGCGCGCTCGGATGTGGTCACCCTGCACGTGCCGGAAACCGCGGCCACCCGCGACATGATCGGCGCCACGCAGCTGGCGCAGATGAAGCCGGGCGCGCACCTGATCAACGCCTCGCGCGGCACGGTGATCGACATCGATGCCCTGGACGCGGCGCTGCGCAGCGGCCACATCGGCGGCGCCGCGGTGGACGTGTTCCCGATCGAACCCAAGGGCAACGGCGACCTGTTCGAATCGCCGCTGGCCGCGCACGACAACGTGATCCTGACCCCGCACGTCGGCGGCAGCACGCTGGAAGCGCAGGACAACATCGGCGTGGAAGTGGCGGCCAAGCTGGTGCGCTACAGCGACAACGGCAGCACCCTCTCGGCGGTGAACTTCCCCGAGGTGACCCTGCCCGAGCACGCCGAGAGCCTGCGCCTGCTGCACATCCACCGCAACGTGCCGGGCGTGCTGTCGCAGATCAACGAACTGTTCTCGCGCCACAACGTCAACATCGACGGCCAGTTCCTGCGCACCGACCCCAAGGTCGGCTACGTGGTGATCGACGTGGGCGCCAGCGAGGAGCAGGCGGCGGTGCTGAAGGAGGAACTGGCGCAGGTGGCGGGGACGTTGCGGACGCGCATTCTTTACTAGCGGGGATTCGGGATTGGGGATTTAGGATTCGGGATTCGGGATTGGGGATTGGGGATTGGGGATTTGCGGGTGCGCTGCGCGCCCGGACCCTCACCCCAACCCCTCTCCCGAAGGGAGAGGGGCTAGCGCTTTTCCTTCTCCCTTCGGGAGAAGGTGCCCCGAAGGGGCGGATGAGGGTACGGGCGAAGCCTCGTGTTGCCAGATTGGTGCAGCGCTTCGCGTCCGCACCCTCACCCCAACCCCTCTCCCGGGGGGAGAGGAGCTGATGCGCTGCGCTGCAACCACTTCTGCGCCATGCGCCGCAGCGACGGATCCAGGTCCGCTTCATCCAGCAATTCGGCAATCGGGCGCCAAGCCAACGCCAGCGATTCTTCGCTGACAGCGAAGGCTTCGTCCGCGCCGGCGCGGACCACGTAGCGTGCGTCGTAATGCCAGTGCCCCGGCACCTCGCCGCGGGCGGGAATCCAGTGCCGGTCCAGGTCGAAGATCGCGCCATCCTCCAGTGCCAGGCCGGGCAGCCCGGATTCTTCCTCGGCTTCCTTCAAGGCCACCCGCGCCAGATCGCGGTCGCCGTCGGCGTGGCCGCCCAGTTGCAGCCAGCGCTGCAGCTTGCGGTGGTGGGTCAGCAAGGTGCGCGTGCCGTCGGCGCTGACCAGCCAGGCCGAGCCGGTGAAATGGCCGTCCAGGCGGGCGCGCACGAACGGATCGGCGGCATCGTCGAGCAAGGCCAGGAACTGCGCGGCGACCTCGGCCTGGTCCGGACACTGCCCGGCATGGGCCCGCAACTGCTGGCGTAGGGACGACTCCGGCATCGGCGTTCTCGCATTCGGGGGCGGCCATTATCGCCGTCCACGGTGCAGCGCGGCTTGTGGCGGCCGGCCGGCTTTGGCATGGTACGACGCTTGCGTCGCCCGCTGCGGGCCCGGCGCTTCGCCATTGCCGGGGCCGCTTGCCCCGTACCGCCACCTGGGGATGCACCGAATGCTCAAGTCTTTGCTGAGGGTCAAGCCGATCGAACCGGCCGGTCACGTCGATGCCGGCGAACCGTTCGAAGGCAGTCTGGAGGGCGAAGCCACCCTCAAACGCACCCTCACCGCCAGACACCTGATCCTGCTCGGCATCGGCGCGGTGATCGGCGCCGGCATCTTCGTGCTCACCGGCCAGGCCGCGGCCAATCATGCCGGCCCGGCGGTGATGCTCTCGTTCGTGTTCGCCGGCCTGGCCTGCGCCTTCGCCGGCCTGTGCTATGCCGAATTCGCGGCGATGCTGCCGGTCTCGGGCAGCGCCTACTCGTACTCCTACGCCACGCTAGGCGAAGGCGTGGCCTGGTTCATCGGCTGGTGCCTGGTGCTGGAATACCTGTTCGCCGGCTCCAGCGTCGCGGTGGGCTGGTCGGCCTATCTGATCAGCTTCGTCACCGGCACCCTCGGCCTGCCCTTCCCCGCGGAACTGGCCAGCGCGCCGCTGACCTGGACGGGCCATGCGTTCGTGGCCTCGGGCAACCTCGTCAACCTGCCGGCGGTGCTGATCGTGGCCGCGGTCAGCACGCTGTGCTACGTCGGCGTCACTCAATCGGCCTTCGTCAACGCCATCGTGGTGGCGATCAAGGTGCTGGTGATCTGCCTGTTCGTCGGCGTCGGCATCTTCTACATCAACCCGGACAACTGGCATCCGTTCATCCCCGAGAACACCGGCCCGGGCGAGTTCGGCTGGAGCGGCATCTTCCGCGCCGCCTCCATCGTGTTCTTCTCCTATATCGGCTTCGATGCGGTCTCCACCTCCGCCGGCGAGACCAAGGACCCGCAGAAGAACATGCCGATCGGCATCCTGGTGTCGCTGGCCATCTGCACCGTCATCTACATCATCGTCTGCGCAGTGCTGACCGGCCTGCTGCCCTACACCCAGCTCGGCACCGCCAAGCCGGTGGCCACCGCGCTGGAGCACTATCCGCAGCTGGCCTGGCTGAAGACCTTCGTCGAGATCGGCGCCATCGCCGGCCTGTCCTCGGTGGTGCTGGTGATGCTGATGGCGCAGCCGCGCATCTTCTACACCATGGCGCGCGACGGCCTGCTGCCGAAGCTGTTCGGCAAGGTGCACCGCCGTTTCCACACCCCCTACGTCGGCACCGTGGTGGTCGGCGTGCTGGCGGCGCTGCTGGCCGGGCTGATCCCGCTGGACGTGCTCGGCGAACTGGTGTCGATGGGCACCCTGCTGGCCTTCGCCACGGTCTGCGTCGGCGTGATGGTGCTGCGCTTCACCCGTCCGGATCTGCCGCGCCCGTTCCGGGTGCCGCTGTTCTGGGCGGTGTGCCCACTGGGCGCGCTGTTCTGCGTGGGCCTGTTCTTCCAGGCATTCCAGGAACACTGGAAGGTCTTCGTCGGCTGGACCCTGATCGGCCTGTGCATCTACTTCTTCTACGGCATCCGCAACAGCCGCCTGGCCGCCAAGGCCTGATCCGCTCCCCCGAAGACCGGCGTCCGCGCCGGTCTTCGCGTTCGCCCCCTCTTCCTCGCACGCCGCGCCCGGCTGGAACCGCTCGATGCTCAAACAACTCTTGGCCACCAAACACCCCCATGCCAGCCACGAGGACGCCGGCGGGCTGGGCCTGCAACGCGCGCTCGGCCCCTGGGGCCTGACCGCGCTGGGCATCGGCGCGGTGATCGGCGGCGGCATCTTCGTCATCACCGGGCAGGCCGCGGCCAACCACGCCGGGCCTGCGATCATGCTCTCGTTCGTGCTGGCCGCGGTGTGCTGCGCGTTCTGCGCGCTGGCCTACGCCGAGTTCGCGGCGATGGTGCCGGTCTCCGGCAGCGCCTACACCTACACCTACGCCACCTTCGGCGAACTGGCGGCCTGGTTCATCGGCTGGATGCTGGTGCTGGAGTACGGCGTGTCGGCCTCGGCGGTGGCGGTCAGCTGGACCGGCTATTTCCTGAGTCTGCTCGACCATTTCGACATCCATCTGCCCGCGGCACTGGTCAACGCGCCGCTGGACGGCAAGCTGCAGCCCACCGGCGCGATCGCCAACCTGCCCGCCGCCGGCATCGTGCTGCTGCTGACCTGGCTGTGCTACGTCGGCATCCGCAAGTCCTCGGCGATGAACATGGCGATGGTGGTGCTGAAGAGCGGCCTGATCGTGCTGGTCATCGCCGCCGGCTGGAAGTACGTGAACCCGGCCAACTGGCACCCGTTCATCCCGGCCAACGAAGGCCCGGGCAAGTACGGCCTGGATGGCGTGCTGCGTGGCGCGGCGATGGTGTTCTTCGCCTACATCGGCTTCGAGGCGGTGTCGGTGGCGGCGCAGGAATCGCACCGGCCGCAGCGCGACCTGCCGATCGGCATGATCCTGTCGCTGGTGATCTGCACCGTGCTGTACATCGCCATGGCCGCGGTGATGACCGGGCTGGTGCCGTTCGCGCAACTGGGCACCGACGAGCCGGTGGTGACCGCGGTCGCCGCGCATCCGCAACTGGGCTGGCTGCGCGTGGTGGTGGAGGTCGGCGCGCTGATCGGCCTGTCCTCGGTGGTGCTGGTGATGATCATCGGCCAACCGCGCATCTTCATGATCATCGCCCGCGACGGCCTGCTGCCGCCGGTGTTCACCAAGATCCACCCGACCTACCGCACCCCGCACGTCAACACGGTGATCACCGGCATCGGCATCGCCCTGCTGGCGGCGCTGTTCCCGCTGGACGTGCTGGGCGAACTGACCTCGATGGGCACCCTGATCGCCTTCGCCGCGGTCTGCGCCGGCGTGCTGATCCTGCGCCGCACCCAGCCGGACCTGCCGCGGCCGTTTCGCATTCCGTTCGCTTGGCCGATCTGCATCGCCGGCGTGCTCAGCTGCCTGGCGCTGCTGTCGGCGATGACCGCGCACAACTGGATGCTGATGGCCGGCTGGACGGTGATCGGCCTGGCGATCTACTTCGGCTACGGCTAACGCCACA
>NZ_AQOI01000327.1:0-2937 GCF_000364665.1 Xanthomonas sp. SHU 199 | reverse complement strand
TAGCGCGGCGTCGCCATGCGCGCGGCGGCGCGCCTGCAACTGGTACAGCGCGAACAGCGCCAGCGCCGCCGGGCCGGCCCAGGCCAAGCCGTGCGCGGCGCCGACGACGGCGGCCAGCCACAGCCCCTGCAGGGCGAGGTAGTTGATCAGGTTGCTCATGCGTCGCCCGCCAGCGCCGGCGCGAACTGCGCCGGCCGTGCGCGTGGCTTGCTCAGCCACAGGTGCACGTCGCCGATCGAGCGCTCCAGGAAACCGCCTTCGCAGTAGGCCAGATAGAACTCCCACATGCGGATGAAGCGTTCGTCGTAGCCGAGCGCGCGCACCTGCGGCAGCTTTGCCATGAAGCGCTCGCGCCAGGCGCGCAGGGTCAGCGCGTAGCTGGGGCCGATGTCTTCCAGGTTGAACAGGCGCAGGTCGCTGGCGCGGCCGATCGCACCGGTCATCGCCGCCACCGAGGGGATGAAGCTGCCCGGGAAGATGTGGCGCTTGATGAAGTCCACCGACTTCAGCGCCTGCGCGTAGCGGTGGTCCTCGATGGTGATGGCCTGGATCAGCGCCTGGCCGTCGTCCTTGAGCAGGCTGCCGACCTTGCCGAAGTAGGTATCCAGGTATTGATGGCCGATCGCCTCGATCATCTCGATCGAGACCAGGCGATCGTAGCGACCGTCGAGATCGCGATAGTCGCGCAGCAGCACCTCGACCCGGTCCGACAGCCCGGCAGCCGCGATGCGCTGCCGGGCCAGTTCGTACTGCTCGCGCGAGATGGTGGTGGTGGTGACGCGGCAGCCGTGGTGCTTGGCCGCATGCAGCGCGAAGCCGCCCCAGCCGGTGCCGATCTCGACCAGGTGGTGGTGCGGCTGCAGGTCGAGCTTGGCGCAGATGCGCTGCAGCTTGCGTTCGGCGGCGCGTTCCAGCGCGGCTTCGCCCAAGGCGGCGTCGGCGTCGCGGAAGATCGCCGAGGAGTACATCAGGTTGCGATCCAGGAACAGCTCGAACAACGGATTGCCCAGGTCGTAGTGCGCGGCGATGTTGCGGCGGCTGCCGGCGCGGGTATTGCGCGCGAACGCGTGCAGGCCGCGCATCGCCAGGCCGCCGAGCCGGGCCAGGCCGGTCTCCATCGCGTCCAGGCGGTCGCGGTTGCGCACCAGCAGGCGCACCAGTGCGACCAGGTCGTCGCAATCCCACAGTCCGTCCATGTACGCCTCGCCGACGCCGACGCTGCCGTTGAGCGCGGCCTGGCGGTAGAAGCGCGGGTCATGGATGCGCAGATGCGCCTGCAGCGTGTCGGCGCCGATGCTGGTATCGCCCAGCGTGGTCAGCGTGCCGGCTTCCTCGATGCGCAACTGGCCCTCGCGCAGGCCATCCAGGGTGGCGAGCAGGCGCTGCCGCAGCAGGCGGTCGAGCCCGCGCAGCGGCGGTGCGGCAGGGGCCAGCGCGGCGGCGGAAGAGGGCGCGTGCGGAGCGTTCATCGGCGTTCTCGCGGAAGGGAGTGGTCGGGGTGGTCGTGCACCGGGTTGCCGCGCAGCCACAGCCGCAGCGCCTGCCAGTGGATCTTGGCCATGACCTGCAGGGTCATCGCCGGATAGCGCAGAAGTGCCTGCGCCAGGCTGGCGCCATCGAGGGCCCGGCGTTCGAGCACCAGGGTGGCGTCGAAGCGCCGCCGCGTCGCCGCCGGCGTGGGATCGAGCACGTCCATGTGCACGCGCAGTTGCGCGCCGGGTTCGCTGAAGCGCCAGGCATAGGTGTGCGCCATCGCCATGAACGGCGAGACGTGGAAGCGCTTGGCGAAGCGCCAGGCGTGCGTGGCGCCGTGGCTGCGCGCCTCGGCCATCGGCAGCACGTAGGCGTGGCGCTGCCGCCACGGCGTGTTGGTGATCTCGGCCACGATGCTGTGCAGGCGCTGCTGCGCGTCGTGGCAGTAGTAGAACGTGACCGGATTGAAGCAGTGGCCGAAGTAGCGCAGGTGGGTGAGCATGCGCACCGGGCCCAGCGGACGCTCGCCGGTGTGCTGCTGCACGCGGTCGCGTACCGCTTCGTCCAGCGGCTGCGCGGGGTCGCCCAGGTAGTCGCTGCGGCGGAACTCGGCCAGGTTGCGCCGGTTCACCGACCATAGCCAGCGCCGCGCGAACACCTGCTCCAGTTCGTCCAGGTCCAGGTACAGCAGGAACAGCGGATAGCGGAACGCCAGCGCTTTCGGCGCGTAACGGCGATGCCGCACCCAGCCGGTGTATACCGCGCTGTGCAGGCCATGCAGGGTCGTGCCCGCCGCCGCCGACGTTGTCGAGACGGCGCCAGTCGGCGGGGCGGGCACGGCAGCACGGCGCATCAGCGTCATGACCAGGGTACCCCCAGCGCGGCGGCGACGTCGACCGCGCTGCGCAGGCCGTCCTCGTGGAAGCCGAAGCCCCAGCCGGCGCCGGCGAACCAGGTGTTGCGCTGGCCCTGGATCTCGCCCTTGCGCGCCTGCGCCGCCACCGATGCCTGGGTCTGCAGCGGATGCCGGTAGCGCATGCGTCGCAACACCTTGGCCGGATCGATCGCATCGCTGCGGTTGAGGCTGACGATGAACGGCTGCGGCGCCTGCAGCGACTGCAGCGCGTTCATCCAGTAGCTGACCGTGCACGGTGCGTCCGGATCGGCCGGTACATGCGCGTTCCAGGCGGCCCAGGCGCGGCGGTCGCGCGGCAGCACGCGCGCATCGGTGTGCAGCACGGTCTCGTTGTCCTGGTAGCCGATCGCGCCGAGGATCGCGGTTTCCGCGTCGCTGGGGTCGGTCAGCAGGCGCAGCGCGTCGTCGGCGTGGCAGGCCAATACCGCGTGGTCGTATTGCTGGGTGTCGGCATCGCAGGCGATCGCGACGCTGCCGTGGGCCGTGCGCTGCAGCGCGCGCACCGGCGTGCCCAGCCGCTCGCGCACGCGCCAGCGGCTGCGCAGCGC
>NZ_AQOI01000326.1:0-10733 GCF_000364665.1 Xanthomonas sp. SHU 199 | reverse complement strand
ATCCCGATCTCCGCGGCCTTGCGCTGAGCGGCGCGCGGCGCCTGCCGCGAACGCCCCGCGACCGGCTAGAATCGCCGGTCATTGCGGCCGGCCCCATCGGTCGGCCGCGCTCCCGGCGCGCAGGCTGCGGCCGCCGCCACCGGCATCAGGAACCCCCATGAGCATCAAGAGCGACCGCTGGATCCGCCGCATGTCCGAACAGCACGGCATGATCGCGCCCTACGAGCCGGGCCAGGTCAAGCAGGTCGACGGCCAGCGCATCGTCAGCTACGGCACCTCCAGCTACGGCTACGACGTGCGCTGCTCGCGCGAGTTCAAGGTGTTCACCAACATCAACTCGACCATCGTCGACCCCAAGCACTTCGACCCCAAGAGCTTCGTCGACATCGAGGCCGACGAGTGCATCATCCCGCCCAACAGCTTCGCGCTGGCGCGTACGGTGGAATTCTTCCGCATCCCGCGCGACACCTTGGTGGTATGCCTGGGCAAGAGCACCTATGCGCGCTGCGGCATCATCGTCAACGTGACCCCGCTGGAGCCGGAGTGGGAAGGCCACGTGACCCTGGAGTTCAGCAATACCACGCCGTTGCCGGCGCGCATCTACGCCAACGAAGGCGTGGCGCAGATGTTGTTCTTCCAGTCCGATGCCGACGACGTCTGCGAGACCAGCTACAAGGATCGCGGCGGCAAGTACCAGGGCCAGACCGGCGTGACCCTGCCCAAGACCTGATCTCCCACTCCCTTCTTTCCGACAGCACAAGGAGCGCGCAATGAACGACCCCAATCCCTACCAGGCCCCCGACGCGGCGTTGCCGCCCGCGCTGCCGGGCATCGCCGACGGTGAGACCCTGGCCGGACGCGGCGAGCGCCTCGGCGCGGCGCTGATCGACGGCGTGATCTCGCTGGCGACGTTCCTGCCGGTGGCGGCGCTGACCGGCTATTTCGGCAAGGTCATGGACGCCGCGCGCAGCGGCGTGCAGGTGCCGTTCCTGACCACCCTCGGCTACGGCGTGCTGGGCATGGTGATCTTCCTGCTGGTGCAGGGCTACCCGCTGGCCAAGAGCGGCCAGACTTGGGGCAAGAAGCTGCTGTGGATCCGCATCGCCGACCTGGACGGTGGGCAGCCGCCGTTCTGGCGCCTGATCGCGCTGCGCTATCTGTCGACCCAGGCGATCTCGCTGGTGCCGATCGTGGGCGGCATCTACGCCCTGGTGGACGCGCTGTTCATCTTCCGCCAGGACAAGCGCTGCCTGCACGACCTGATCGCCGGCACCCGCGTGGTCAACGTCCGCCGCTGAGTCGGCGGTCGCGACACGGCGCCCCTGCGTTTGCAGGGGCCGCTTCCGAAAGCGGCTAGCGTCACGGAGACGCAGCAACTAAGAGTGGGGGATCGCTCTCACGAATCCCCACTCCCAAATCCCCAATCCCAGCCCCACCTACTTGCCGCGGCCGAACAGCATGCCGACGCCGACCGCGACCAGGATCGCCGGCCACCAGGTGGCGATCAGCCGGCCCAGGCTCAAGTTGGTCCAGCCCAGGTTGTTGGCCAGGAACACCAGGCCGATCACGATCAGCACGATGGCGGCGATCACATTGGATTTCATGGAGGCGCGGCTTCCGTAAAAAGGGCGCCTATCGTAGCCGCTGGCGCCACGCCGCAACACGCGCCTGCAACTCCTCGGCCGGCAGCCGCTGTGCGGCGCCATTGCCCCACACCGGGCCGGGCCACGCGGCATCGCCCGGGTGCCGCCCCAGCACGTGCACGTGCAGTTGCCGCACCACGTTGCCCAGCGCGCCGATGTTGAGCTTGTGCACGCCCGGCTCCTGCTGCAGCAGCTGCGAGAGCTGGTTGATCTCGGCCAGCAGCAGGCGCTGCTGGCCGCCGTCCAGGTCGATCCACTCGCTGGCCTCGGCCACCCGCGGCACCAGCAACAGCCACGGGAAGCGCGCGTCGTCCATCAGCCGCACCTGCGACAGCGGCCCGTCGGCGACGAACGCGCTGTCGGCCTGCAGCCGCGGGTCGAGGACGAAGTCGGCCACGCCGCGGCTCAGCCCAGGTGCTCGGCGAGGAACGCCAGGCTGCGTTCGCGGGCGAGCTCGGCGCTGTCGGCGTCGTAGTGGTTCGGGTCCACGTGGCGGTCGAAGCCGTGGCCGGCCGGGTAGACGAAGGTCTGCATCTGCGGCAGCTTTTCGCGGTGCTGCTGGATCGACTCGGCCGGGATGCTGCCGTCCTGCGCGCCGAAGTGGAACAGCACCGGCGCCTTCGGCGTCTCGTCGAGGAACTGGGTGTTGCGGCCGCCGTAGTAGCTCACCGAGGGCAGGCCCAGGCGCAGCGCCGACAGCAGCGCGACGCTGCCGCCCCAGCAGTAGCCCAGGGTGCCGACCTTGCCGGCCGGCGCCAGCGCCTGCGCGGCCGCCTGCACGATGTCCAGGGCGCGGTCGAAGCCGAGCGCCCCGACCAGTTCCAGGCCCTTGCGCACGCCGTCCTGGTCGTAGGCCAGCTGCGCATCCTTCTCGACCGGATCGAACAGTGCCGGCGCCAGCACCTCGTAGCCGTGCGCGGCGTAGCGGTCGGCGACCTCGCGGATGTAGTCGGTCACCCCGAAGATCTCCTGGATGACGACCAGGCCGCCGCGCGGCGCGCCCTCGGGCAGGGCGTGCCAGGCGGAAACCTGGCCGTGAGCGGTGTCGAGGGTGGTCCAGTGGCCCATGCGGGGAATCCTGTGGAGAGGGGGGAGCGGCGGATTATCCATGGCCCAGGCTAAGCCGGGGTGAGCGGGCGCACACCGGCCGGGCCGCGTCGGCGGCCCCGGCCCGGTATACTTCGCGCGCTGTTTTTCTCCCAGGCCCCCGGACCCCGGCCCCAATGTCTCTCGCGACCCCCAAAGTCGGCTTCGTCAGCCTCGGCTGCCCGAAGGCCCTTGTCGATTCCGAACGCATCCTCACCCAGCTGCGCGTGGAGGGCTATGCGATCGTGCCCAGCTACGACGCGGCCGACGTGGTGGTGGTCAATACCTGCGGCTTCATCGATTCGGCGGTGGCCGAGTCGATGGAGGCGATCGGCGAGGCCATGGCCGAGAACGGCAAGGTCATCGTCACCGGCTGCCTGGGCAAGCGCTCGGAGCAGATCCGCGCGGCCTATCCGGACGTGCTGGCGGTGTCCGGCCCGCAGGACTACCAGAGCGTGATGGAAGCTGTGCATGCGGCGCTGCCGCCGCGCCACGATCCGTTCGTCGACCTGCTGCCGCGCGGTCGTGGCAGCAACGAGGACGACATCGGCGTCAAGCTGACCCCGCGCCACTACGCCTATCTGAAGATCTCCGAAGGCTGCAATCACCGCTGCAGCTTCTGCATCATCCCGTCGATGCGCGGCGACCTGGTGTCGCGCCCGGTCGACGAGGTGTTGCGCGAGGCCGAACGCCTGGTCAAGGGCGGGGTGCGCGAGTTGCTGGTGGTGTCGCAGGACACCTCGGCCTACGGCGTGGACCTGAAGTACGCCGAACGCGAGTGGCGCGGCCGCAGCTATCAGACGCGGATGAAGGCGCTGTGCGAGGGCCTGTCGGAACTGGGCGCGTGGGCGCGCCTGCATTATGTGTATCCGTATCCGCACGTGGACGACGTGATCCCGCTGATGGCCGAGGGCAAGTTGCTGCCGTACCTGGACATCCCGTTCCAGCACGCCAGCCCGCGCATCCTCAAGTTGATGAAGCGGCCGGGCGCGGTGGAGCGCACCCTGGAGCGCGTGCAGCGCTGGCGCGCGCTGTGTCCGGAAATCACCCTGCGTTCGACCTTCATCGTCGGCTTCCCCGGCGAGACCGACGCCGAGTTCGAGCAGTTGCTGGATTTTCTCGACGAAGCGCAGCTCGATCGCGTCGGTGCCTTCGCCTATTCGCCGGTGGAGGGCGCCAGCGCCAATGCGCTGCCGGATCCGGTGCCGGAGGAACTCAAGCAGGAGCGGCTGGCGCGCTTCATGGAGCGGCAGGCGGCGATTTCCGCCGCGCGACTGGAAGCCAAGATCGGCACGGTGCAGGAGTGCCTGGTCGATCTGCTGGAGGACGGCATCGCGGTGGCGCGCTCCAAGGCCGATGCGCCGGAGATCGACGGCCTGGTGCATATCCAGAACGGCGGCGAGCTTGGGCTGAAGCCGGGCGATCTGGTGCAGGTGGAGATCACCGACAGCGACGAGCACGACCTGTTCGGCGATGCCCTGCCGGCGCAGGCGTCGTCGGCAACGCCGCTGGATCTGCGGGTGCTCTGACGCTGCAGGCGGCGGCATGCGTGGCGCCACGGCGCCGCGCGCTCACGGCGTGGCGTAGTCCACCGCCACCACCACGAAGCTGTGGCGACCGCCGGGCAGCTGCGCTTCCACTTCGTCGTCGATGCGCTTCTTCAGCAGCGCCCGCGCCAGCGGCGAATCGATGCTGATCCAGCCGCGCGCCGCGTCGGTCTCGTCCGGGCCGACGATGCGGTAGCGGCGCAGTTCGCCGCTGTCGGCATCCTCCAGTTCGATGTGCGCGCCGAAGAACACCGCCTGCGGGTCGGACGGCGCCTCGGCGACCACGCGCAGCGCTTCCAGGCGCTTGCTCAGGTAGCGCACGCGGCGGTCGATCTCGCCCAGTTGCTTCTTGCGGTAGGTGTACTCGGCGTTCTCCGAGCGGTCGCCCTCGGCCGCGGCCGCAGCCAGCGCCTTGACCACCTCGGGGCGGCGCACCCGCCACAGTTCCTCCAGCTCGGCCTTGAGCCGGGCATGGCCTTCCGGGGTGATCAGGGCGGTGCTTTTTTCGGCAGGGGGACGCCAGCGGCTCATCGGTGCGACTGCGGTGGAGCGGGGTGGCGATGCTAGCGCGTGCCTGCGGCTTGCGCACCCGCAGGCGATGGCCGAAGCTGGCGCCGCCCCGCACATGGACGTCGCTCGATGTTGATCCTGCCGCTGCACAAGCCGCTGTCGCGGGACAATTTTCCGTTGGTCACGCTGCTGCTGATCCTGCTCAACATCTCGGTGTACGCGGGCTGGCAGCGCCCCGACGCGGCGCCGCTGCGGCAGGCGCAGCGCTACTACCTGGACTCCGGTCTCGGTGCGCTGGAAGCGCCGGCCTACGCGCGCCATCTGGAACGCAGCGGTCAGCGCGAGGCGCTGGCGCAACTGCAGCAGGTACCGGCGGCGGAGCGGTCGGCCTTCGTCGGCGCCGCCACCGTGCACGACGTGCGCTTCGTGCAGGCCATGCGCGACGGCAGCGCCTTCGCCGATGCCGCTGCACAGCAGGCGTGGACGCCGCTGCGCGCGCGTTACGACGCGCTGCTGCAGCGCGTGTTCACCCTGCGCCATGTGCAGCGCAGCTCGGAATGGGCGCCGGCGCGCATGCTCAGCGCCGCGTTCCTGCACGCCGACGCCATGCATCTGCTCGGCAACATGCTGTTCCTGCTGGCGCTGGGCACGCTGCTGGAAGGCGCGATCGGCGGCTGGCGGTTCCTGGCGGTGTACCTGCTCGGCGCGTTCGGCGCCAGCGCGGCCAGCCTGTGGTGGCGTTGGGGCGAGGTCGGGGCCGGTCTCGGCGCGTCCGGGGCCATCGCCGCGCTGATGGGCGCGTTCTGCGTGGTCTGGGGCCGGCGTCCGGTGCGCTTCTTCTATTGGGTGGCGGTGCTGTTCGACTACGTGCGTGCGCCGGCCATCGTGCTGTTGCCGCTGTGGCTGGGCTGGGAGCTGTACAACCTGCTGTGCAACGGCGATGCCGGCATCGGCTTCGACGCGCATGCCGGCGGACTGATGGTCGGCGCGCTGCTCGGTGCCGTGCTGGTGGCGACCGGGCAGACGCGCGAGGCGTTCCTGCGCGACGATGGCGGGGCGCTGGCCGATGACCGCTGGGAGCGTGCGCAGACGCATCTGGGCCGGCTGGAGCACGTCCAGGCCGGCGCATTGCTGGACGCGCTGGCGGCGGAAGCGCCGCGGCGCTTCGATGTGGCGCTGGCACGCTATCGCGTGGCCGCCAATGCCGGCCAGACCGCGACGGCGCGGCTGCGTGCGTTGGACGTGCTGCGCCTGGTGGCGCCGTCCGTGCAGGAGGCGCAGCAGCAGGCGGCAGTGCTTGCCGTGGCCGGCGATCTGGATGCGTCGATGCGTGCGGCGTTGTTCGCGCGTTGGATGGCGCTGGGAATGCTGGCCGAGGTCGAGACACTGCTGGCGCAGGATGCGGTGTCGCCGCGCGAGCAGCAGGCACAGGCTTGGTTCCGGCTCGCGCTGGGCCATGGCGAACGCCAGGCCACGACGGAGTGGCGGCGCGTGCTGCAGGCGCTGGTCGAGCGCTACCCGGACCTGCCACAGGCGGACAAGGCGCGGTTCCTGCTCGCCAACGCCTGAGGGCGCTGCTCGACATTGGGTGTGGCGCGTGAGCATGTCCCGCTCCGCGTTCGACGCGCGCTAGACCGGCGCGATCGTCACCGCGCGCAACGCCGCCTGCAGCTTGCCGCGTTGCAGCTCGTCGTCGCAGCGGCTCAGCGCGTGTTCCAGCAGGCCGCGCGCCTGCGCGTCCTCGCCGAAGCGTTCGGCCAGCAGTAGGGCGGCCTGCAGCGACCAGGTGCTGTGTTCCGGTGCCTTCGGCCAGGCACGCAGCGCGGCTTGCAGGCCGTCGGCGGCGAGCCGGAACTGGCCGGCCAGCTGCGCGCGTTCGGCCAGCAGCGTGGCCTGTTCCGGCAGCAGCGGCACGAAGTCGGGATCTGCATCCAGCGCCTCGCGCTGCAGGGCCAGTGCCCGCCGTTCCTGCTTCTCCTGCAGCAGCCGGTGGATGTACTGGCGGGTGTGCTCGCGGCGTTCGTCCTGGCGCGCACTGCCGCGCAGCAGACGCTGGTACAGCTCGTGCACGCCCAGGCTCACCGCGCGGGTGCGCACTTCGCTGCGCAGCACCTGCAGCGCGTCGTCGGTATGGCCGTCGCGCACCAGCTGTTCGGCCTCGTCGAGTACGCGCTGGTCCGGGTCGTGGCGGGTGAAGCCGCTCGCGGTGTCGGCGGCAGGTTCGTAGCCCAGCACGGCGTGATACTGGTAGACCAGATAGCCCATCAGGTGGAAGGCGGCGAACAGGCCCCAGATCGTCACCACGGTGACCGCCAGGTCGGCGACCAGCGGCGGCAGGACGCGCTGCAGCCAGGCGGCGGCGCCCAGCGCGCTGGCCTGGATCACGAACAGCAGGCCGAACGCGGCCAGGTACGGCCAGCCGATGCGCAGCGCCAGGCCGATCGACACCGCCGGGTTCAGCGCGCGGCGCAGGCTGCCGTCCATCGCCAGGGAAATCAGGATGCCCGGCTGCAGCAGCACCACCGCCAGCAGCATCAGCAGGCCGCCGACCGGGCCGGTCAGCAGCAGCGCGGCGAACACCGCCACGCCGAGCAGGATCATCATCGCCAGCAGCCGCAGCACCACGCCGTCGCCGATGTCGAAGCCACGTTCCGGCGCGTCCAGGTAGCCATCGGCGGTGTGCCGCAGGATCTCGAAGGCGTACTTGTAGATGGCCAGGGTGGTGACGATGCCCAGGATCCAGCCGATGCCGGGCAGCATGCCCAGCAGGCTGCACAGGGTCAGCGCGATCAGCGCGTACAGCGCGCCGCCGCGCAGCGGATACAGCGCGATGGCGCGGGTGCGCGCCCAGAACGGTTCGGGTGTGCTGCGGTGTACGCGGCTCGCGCCCGCGCGACGACGGTCTTCCATGACGCCCCCTGTCTACGAAGTGTGACGATTGTGCGGGTCGGCTGTGGCGCACGCAATCGGGAGGCTGGCTGGGGCGGCGGCGCGATGCGGACGGCGGCACCGAGGGAGTGTGGTCGGTTGCGCAAAGCGCACCCCGTGCCGGCGCGCAGGTGTGCGTGCTGGCTACACTGCCCGGTCGAACGGCGGCAGAGGTGTGGCGGGTGCCGCGCCTGCGGCCTGCCGTGATCCCTTGTCCCTTGGAGTTTCGCTTGGACCCTTCCTTCGTTTCCGGCAACCCGCGCGTGCGCGTCACCAACATCGAAGTGCTGTCGGACAACTGGTACGTGCTGCGCAAGGTCAGCTTCGATTTCCAGCGTCACGACGGCAGCTGGCAGGCGCTCACGCGCGAGGCCTACGACCGCGGCAACGGCGCGACCATCCTGCTGTACAGCCGCGCCAAGCGCACGGTGATGCTGACCCGCCAGTTCCGTCTGCCGACCCTGCTCAACGGCAACCCCGACGGCATGCTGATCGAGGCCTGCGCCGGGTTGCTCGATCGCCACGATGCGGAGACCTGCATCCGCAAGGAGACCGAGGAGGAGACTGGCTACCGGATCGAGAACGTGCGCAAGGTGTTCGAGGCGTTCATGAGTCCGGGTTCGGTGACCGAGCGGCTGTACTTCTTCGTGGGCGAGTATGTCGATCGCGACAAGGTCGGTGCCGGCGGTGGCGTGGCCGCCGAGGGCGAAGAGATCGAAGTGCTGGAGCTGGCGCTCGATGCGGCGCTGGCGATGATCGACACCGGCGAGATCGCCGACGCCAAGACCATCATGCTGCTGCAGTACGCCAAGCTGCACGGTTTGCTGGCCTAGCGTCGCTTTATCGGTTCTTGTCTCTGCGGGTGGCATCGCCAGGATCGAAGGCCGCGCCTAACCGCGCATCCAGCGTTCTGAACGCTGCGCCTGTCGATCGCCGGTGACGACGGTGTGCGGCAGGCATGCTCAGGTGTCAGCGATGACCCATTGCACGTCCGGCACCCACGCCTGCCGCCATCGGGCCATTTTTGCCTCGGCGTCCAGCCATTGCGGGGACACCGGTGCTGCGGCCCCCAACGCCGGCGTCTTGTTCAGACAGCCGGCATTGACGGCACCGTAAAGCCGCCCCTGATGCTCGAACGTGACCGCGACCAGCACCCCGCACTGGCGGCACAGCTGGAATTGCGCGGCCTCTGCACCCTGGCGATAACGATGCACGGCCTCGGCATGCGTGGCCGTCAGTCGCAGCGTGCCGGCGGGATCGGAAACGTAGGCCGCACCATGCTTCTGGCAGAAGCTGCAGTCGCAGGCGCGCGGACGGATGTCCTCGGCCGCTTGATCCGTCGAGAACGCGACGGTCAGGCAGCCGCAGTGGCAGCTTCCCTGGAGCGTTGTCGGCTTGTCTTGCCGCGACATCATTGCAAGGCGCTCATCGCGTTCCTGTCCATGCTGGAGCTTCCTTCGGCGTCGGCCGCGCTCAGCGCTTGCCGCCGAAGATACTGCCGAAGATGCCGCGCACGATCTGCTGGCCGATGCGGTTGCCGATGGTGCGCGAGGTCTGCTTGGCCATCGCCTCGAGCATGCCCTGGCGGCGCTTGGTGCCGAACACCGCGTCCTTGACCGCCTGGCCGAAGCCGCTGTCCTGCGCTTCGTCCTGTTCGCGGGTGCGTGCCGGCGGCGCGGCGCTGTGGTCGGCGCTCTGCTCGACCCGGCGCGCCAGCAGTTCCGCCGCCGATTCGCGATTGACCGGCGTGTCGTAGCGGCCGCCGACCGGGCTGCCGGCGCGCACCTGCGCGCGCTCGGCGTCGGTGATCGCGCCCATGCGGCAGCGCGGCGGGGCGATCAGGGTCTGCTGCACCGGTGCCGGCACGCCCTTGTCCTGCAGCGTGGACACCAGCGCCTCGCCGGTGCCGAGCTGGGAGATGGCCTTGGCCACGTCCAGCTTGGGATTGGCTACAAAGGTTTCGGCGGCGGTGCGCACCGCCTTCTGATCGCGCGGCGTGTAGGCGCGCAGCGCGTGCTGCACGCGGTTGCCGAGCTGGCCGAGGATGCTGTCGGGCACGTCGTCCGGGAACTGCGAGCAGAAGTACACGCCTACGCCCTTGGAGCGGATCAGCCGCACCACCTGCTCGATGCGCTGTACCAGCGCCGGTGGCGCATCGTCGAACAGCAGGTGCGCCTCGTCGAACACGAACACCAGTTTCGGCTTGTCCAGGTCGCCCACTTCCGGCAGCCGCTCGAACAGTTCCGACAGCAGCCACAGCAGGAAGGTCGAGTACAGCCGCGGCTTGAGCACCAGTTGCGCGGCGGCGAGGATGCCGATCACGCCGCGACCGTCGTGGTCGACCCGCATCAGCTCGGCCAGGTCCAGCGCCGGTTCGCCGAAGAAGCCTTCGCCGCCGTCCTGGGCCAGGCGCAGCAGCGCACGCTGGATCGCCGCCACCGACTGCGCGCTGACCAGGCCGTACTCGGTGGAGATGTCCTTGCGCTCTTCCACCACCAGCGCCAGCAGCGCACGCAGGTCGTCCAGGTCGAGCAGCAGCAGGCCGCGGTCGTCGGCCAGCTTGAACACGATGTCGAGCACGCCGGCCTGGGTGTCGTTGAGTTCCAGCACGCGCGCCAGCAGGGTGGGGCCCATCTCGCTGACGGTGGTGCGTACCGGATGGCCGAGCTTGCCGTACAGATCCCAGAACAGCACCGGGTTGGCGGCCGGGGCGTAGTCGGCCACGCCGATCTCCCGGGCGCGCTGCAGCACCTTCTCGCTGCCGTCGCCGGGCATCGCCAGGCCGGCCACGTCGCCCTTGACGTCGGCCAGGAACACCGGCACGCCGATGCGCGAAAAGCCTTCGGCCAGCGTCATCAGGGTCACGGTCTTGCCGGTGCCGGTGGCGCCGGCAACCAGGCCGTGGCGGTTGCCCAGGCGCGGTTGCAGCAGCACTGCGATGTCGTCGGTCACGCCTTTGCCTAGCAGGATCGGGTCCATATCGGGGTCCGCAATGAGATGCCCGGATTCTAGAACGTAC
>NZ_AQOI01000325.1:0-9024 GCF_000364665.1 Xanthomonas sp. SHU 199 | reverse complement strand
TGGGGGGGGCGCTGCGCCGGCCTGCAACTGCCGTACTCCCGGCCAACCGCGGTCTTTGTGAGGTGTGGTCGTTCGCGGGGGCGGCACCGGCATGGTGGACGACATCGGTGGCGCGGGAGCCAGCGCGCGCGGTACTTGTGTTGCGGTGCGGGATGGCCGCCGGCGATGAACCCTGGCCCCGCCGCGTGCCGGACCCTGGCCGCCGCGACCTTGCCGCGATGCGACGGCGGGGGCTACCCTGCGGCCTTTCCGTCGCCGCGTCCCACCATGCCCCTTCCGTTCCGCTTCACCCACGCGTGGCCCGTCGCGGCTGCCGTGGCGCTGACCTGCACCGCTCCTGCCGCCCAAGCCCGTGTGTCCGCCCGCGACCAGGCCGCCATCGCCGTCCTCGACCAGCGCCTGGCCGCCGCCGAGAAGCGCTACAACGACGCCCTGGTGCTGGTCGGCAACAGCGACCCCAAGGGCACCCAGGAAAGCGACGCCGCGCTGGAGGACATCGAAGACGTGATCCAGGCCTGCATCAAGCAGCGCGGCTGCGAGGTGGGCACCTATCTGGGTGCGTACAAGCGCCTGCTGAAAGCCAAGGCCGACGCGCAGGGCCAGGCCAGCGACACCGATGCCGCCGACGACGACTCGGCGCCGCTGCAGGCCGACCCCGACCACATCAGCCCGCTCGCCGCCGATGTGCCGGAAGCCGCGCGTGCGGCGCGCCTGCTCAACGACAAGCGCCACGCCTTCGATTCGATGGTGGAGTACAACCCGGCGGTGCAGGCCGGCATCCGCCGCTGGCTCACCGACATGCGGCCGGCACTGATGAGCAGCTACGAGAACTACCAGAACCTGCGCGCGATCATGTGGCCGGAATGGGAGAAGCGCGGCCTGCCGGAAGCGCTGCTGTTCGGCATCATCGCCAAGGAGTCCAACGGCCGTGTGCACGCCAATTCGCGGGTGGGCGCGGCCGGGCTGATGCAGTTCATGCCGGCCACCGGGCGCCGCTTCGGCCTGGGCCCGGACGGTACTGGCTTCGACACCCGCTACGACGCGCGCAGCGCCGCCGAGGCCAGCGCGGTCTACATCAACGAGCGCATGGCCGAACTCAACCGCAGCGTCGAACTGGCCCTGGCCGGCTACAACGGCGGCGAAGGCCGCGCCGCGCGCGTGTTCAACCAGATGCCCGGCCGCAGTTTCTGGGACGCGTCGGTGTACAACCAGTTCCCGGCCGAGACCAAGGACTACGTGCCGATGGTGATCGCCGCGGCGTGGATCTTCCTGCACCCGCAGCAGTACGGCGTGGCCTTCCCCAAGATCAATGCGCAGCCGGCCACGCTGCGTCTGGCCAAGTCCACCACCATCTACGAACTGACCATCTGCCTGGGCAGCGACGGTACCCGCGACGGCTACATGCGCGCGCTGCGCAACCTCAACCCGCGCTACGAGCCGGACGGCTGGATCCCGGCCGGGGTGACCATCAACGCCACCACCAAGATCGTCGGCCTGTACAACCGCTACTGCGTCAGCGGCCCACGCGCCGACCTGGCGCGCGCGCTGATCACCGCCGACGTCACCTCCGCCGTGCGCAGCGGCAGCCCGGCGCCGGTCGCCGACCTCACCGGCAACGTGGCGGTGGGCGACGTCAGCCCGGTCGCCGGCGTGCCGACCACGGTGGCCACCGGCCGTCCCGCGCCGGCCAAGCCCAAGCAGAAGCAGGTGCGCAATTACCGCGTGGCCAAGGGCGACACCCTGGGCCGGATTTCCGACCGTCACGACTGCGACCTGAAGGAGCTGGCCAAGGCCAACGGCCTGCGCGCCCCGGGCTATGCGCTGAAGCCGGGCCAGTCGCTGAAGTTGGTGGGCTGCGAGAAGTAGGGGCACAGCCGCTCCCTTCTCCCTCCGGGACCATGGCCCCCTTTTCGGGGGAAGGTGGCGCCCAGCGCCGGATGAGGGTGCGGCTGCCGCAGTGTTGGGCGTGTGGCTTTTCGGTCATCCATCGCGGACGGACCGTCTGTCACCGTCCATGCGTCGGGACTGAAGTCCCTCCCACAGTGGGTGCCGTTGTATCTCGCGGGTCGCTAGCTGAAGCTCCGGCCGCGAGACCCGAGCGCGGCCCATCCCTTCTCCCCCTGGGAGAAGGTGGCGCGTAAGCGCCGGATGAGGGTACGGCTGCCGCGGTGTTGGGTGTGCGGCTTTTCGGTCATCCATTGCGGGTTGGTGGTTTGTCACCTTCCATGCGTCGGGACTGAAGTCCCTCCGACAAGGGTGTCTCTGCACAAAGGGGCCGCAGCGCGGCCCTACACGCCTCAGCGCACCAGCCGCGCCAGCGCCTGCCCCAGCCGCACCGGCGATTCCGCCTTCAGCGTCGGGTCGAACGCGGCCACGCCGGGCGGCAGCAGCACGATCACCGTGGAGCCGTAGTTGAAGCGCGCCATCTCCTCGAACCGCTGCAGGGTAATCCCCTTGCCGCGCCAGTCCTTGCGGGTGATGCGGTCGGCGTAGCGCGGGATCTCCACGCCGCTCCACACCGTTTCCACGCCGGACACCAGCAGCGCGCCGACCATCACCGAGACCATCGGGCCGAAGTCGGTGTCGAAATGGCAGACCAGGCGTTCGTTGCGCGCGAACAGGCGCGGCACGCTGCGCACCGCGTCGGTGCCGACGCTGAACAGCCGCCCTGGCACGTGCACGGTTTCGCGCAGGGTGCCGGTCCAGGGCATGTGCACGCGGTGGTAGTCGCGCGGCGACAGGTACACGGTGGCATACAGGCCATTGGCGAACGGGGTCGCGGCCGCGTCGTCGCCGAGCAGTTCGGCGGCGGTGAACGACTGCCCCTTGGCCTGGAAGATGCGCCCATCCTCGATTCGGCCGAGCTGGCTGATGCGGCCGTCGGCCGGCATCAGCAGCGCCTGCGGATCGGGATCGGCGACGCGCGCGCCCGGCTTCAGCGCGCGGGTGAAGAAGGCATTGAAGGTCGGGTAAGCGGTCGCGTCCGGTTGCGCAGCCTCGCTCAGGTCCACGCCGAAGCGGCGCACCACCGTGTCGATCAGCCACTGCTTGAGCCCGGGCCGCGACGAGTAGGCCAGGCGCCGCGCCAGCGAGGACAGCAGCCGGTGCGGCAGCACGTAGGTCAGGCGGGTGGTCAGGCTCATGGGGCGGTGGCCTTGGTCAGGGCCTGCAGGTCGGCGGCGATCGCCGCGGCATCGAACGGCGGGCGGATCAGCCCGGCCTGGCGGCCCTGCGGGTCGAGCACCGCGATCGCGGCGGAGTGGTCCATGCTGTAGTCGTTGGGGTTCTCGGCGTAATGCTTGCCCGGCACCTTCTGGAACACGAAGCCCAGCGCGGTGGCGAAGCGCTCCAGCTCGGGCACGTCGGCGGTGGCGGCGATGGTGTCCTTGTGGAAGGCGTGGGCGTACTCGCCCAGCCGCGGCAGGGTGTCGCGCTGCGGGTCGACCGAGACGAACAGCACGCGCGGGCGCAGCGTGTCCGGCAAGGCCTCCCATTGCTTCTGCGCGCGCGCCAGGTCGGCCAGGGTGGTCGGGCACACGTCCGGGCAGGCGGTGAAGCCCAGGAACACCAGGGTCCAGTGGCCCTTGAGCTCGCCCGGCACCAGCGGCGTGCCGTCGGTCTGGCGCAGGTGGAAGTCGGGCAGGGGCCGCGGCTGCGGGTACATGCGCACCGTGCGGGTCTCCGGCCAGGCCGGGGCGGCGCTGCCGCCGAAGTACTTCTGGGCCAGCAGCAGCCCCAGGCCGGCGGCCAGGGCAACCACCAGGACGATGCCGAAGGTGCGGTTGAACATACTGATTTCCCATGCAACGAACGCTCATCATAGCGGCCGGGCCTCTATAATCGGGGGCCGAATTGCCTTGCCTGTTGCCATGACTGCCGACGCGGCCGCCGAACTCCACACGATCATCGACCTGATCCGCTACGGCACCAGCCGTTTCAACGCCGCCGGGCTGAGCTTCGGCCACAGCTACGACAACGCCCTGGACGAGGCCACGCAACTGGTGCTGCACGCGCTGCACCTGCCGCACGACCTCGGCCCGGCCTACGGCAGCGCGCGGGTCACCACGCCGGAGAAGGCGCAGGTGCTGGCGCTGTTCGAGCGCCGCATCGCCGAGCGCATCCCCGCCGCCTACCTCACCGGCGAGGCCTGGTTCGCCGGGCTCAGCTTCAAGAGCGATGCGCGCGCGCTGGTGCCGCGCTCGCCGATCGCCGAACTGATCGAGGCCGGCTTCGAGCCGTGGCTGGCCGGACGCCCGGTGGAGCGCGCGCTGGACCTGTGCACCGGCTCGGGCTGCATCGCCATCGCCATGGCCCACTACAACCCGAACTGGCAGGTGGACGCGGTCGACATCAGCGACGAGGCGCTGAGCCTGGCCGCCGAGAACAAGGAGCGGCTGCTGGCCGACAACGTCGAACTGGTCAAGTCCGACCTGTTCGCCGGGCTGGGCGGGCGCCGCTACGAGCTGATCGTGACCAATCCGCCCTATGTCACCCATGCCGAGACCGACGCGCTGCCGCCCGAGTACGCGCACGAGCCGGAGCTGGGCCTGCGCGCGGGCGACGACGGGCTGGACCTGGCGCTGAAGATCCTGCGCGACGCGCCGGCGCACCTGAGCGAGGACGGCCTGTTGATCTGCGAGGTCGGCGAGTCCGAACGCGCGCTGGCGCAGTTGCTGCCGGAAGTGGACTTCGCCTGGGTCGAGTTCAAGGTCGGGCAGATGGGCATCTTCGCGGTGGAGCGCAGCGAATTGATCGCGCATCACGCGCGCATCGCCGCGCTGGCCGCGGACCGGTGACGCAAGCGACATGAGCGCGAACAGTTTCGGCAAGCTGCTGACCGTCACCACCTTCGGCGAATCGCACGGGCCGGCGATCGGCTGCGTGGTCGATGGCTGCCCCCCGGGGCTGGAACTGGACGCCAGCGAATTCGCCCACGACCTGCAGCGCCGCGCCACCGGCAAGAGCCGGCACACCTCGGCGCGACGCGAAGCCGATGCCATCGAGATCCTGTCCGGGGTCTACGAGGGCCGCACCACCGGCACTCCGATCGGCCTGCTGATCCGCAATACCGACCAGCGCAGCAAGGACTACACCGACATTGCCCGGCAGTTCCGTCCGGGCCATGCCGACTACAGCTACTGGCAGAAGTACGGTATCCGCGATCCGCGCGGCGGCGGCCGCTCCTCCGCGCGCGAAACCACCATGCGCGTGGCCGCCGGCGTGATCGCCAAGAAATGGCTGGCGCAGCGCTACGGCGTGCGCGTGCGCGGCTACCTGTCGCAGCTCGGGCCGCTGCTGCCGCAGGGCTTCGCCTGGGACGCGGTGGAGGACAACGCGTTCTTCTGGCCGCACGCGCCGCAGGTGCCGGAGCTGGAGGCGTACATGGATGCGCTGCGCAAGTCCGGCGATTCGATCGGCGCGCGCGTCACCGTGGTCGCCGATGGCGTGCCGGCCGGCTGGGGCGAGCCGATCTACGGCAAGCTCGACGGCGAACTGGCCGCGGCGATGATGAGCATCAACGCGGTCAAGGGCGTGGAGATCGGCGACGGCTTCGCCGCGGTGACCCAGAAGGGCACCGAGCACCGCGACCTGATCGCGCCGGACGGCTTCCAGTCCAACCACGCCGGCGGCGTGCTCGGCGGCATCGCCACCGGCCAGCCCATCGTCGTCTCGGTGGCGTTCAAGCCCACCTCCAGCCTGCGCCTGCCCGGTGCAACGGTGGATGTGGACGGGCAGGCGGTGGACGTGATCACCACCGGCCGCCACGACCCCTGCGTCGGCATCCGCGCCACCCCGATCGCCGAGGCGATGATGGCGCTGGTGCTGATGGACCAAGCGCTGCGCCACCGCGCGCAATGCGGCGACGTCGGCACGATCACGCCGCGCATCCCCGGCGGTGGCGATGGCTGAGTCGCGGCCGCGGGTGTGGGTCAGCCAGCCGCTGTTCGACGATGTCGTCGCACGGCTGGGCGAGTATTGCGCGCTGACCACCACCGCGGACGTGACCAGGTATTCGCCGCAGGACCTGGCGCAGGCGCTGGCGCCGCTGGACGGCGCCCTGGTCACCCTCAACGAACGCATCGGCGCCGCCGAGATCGCCGGCGCGCCGCGCCTGCGCGCCATCGCCAACGTCGGCGTCGGCTACAACAATCTGGACCTGGACGCGCTCAGCGCGGCCGGCATCGTCGCCACCAACACCCCCGACGTGCTCACCGAGACCACCGCCGATCTCGGCTTCGCGCTGCTGATGGCCGCCGCGCGCCGCGTCGGCGAGGCCGAGCGCTGGCTGCGTGCGGGGCAGTGGCAGCAGTGGTCGTTCCAGACCATGCTCGGCGCCGATGTCCACGGCAGCACCCTCGGCATCCTCGGCATGGGCCGCATCGGCCAGGCCATCGCGCGCCGCGCGGCCGGCTTCTCGATGCGCGTGCTGTACCACAACCGCAGCCGCCTGCCGGCCGAGGTGGAGCGCGCGCATCGCGCCGAGTACGTCGGCTTCGACGATCTGCTGGCGCGCGCCGACCACCTGTTGCTGGTGCTGCCGTACAGCGCGCAGTCGCACCACATCGTCGACGCCGCCGCACTGGCCAAGATGCGGCCGACCGCGACGCTGGTGAACATCGCTCGCGGTGGCCTGGTGGATGAAGTCGCACTGGCCGACGCGCTGGCCAACGGGCGTCTGGCCGCAGCCGGACTCGACGTGTTCGAAGGCGAGCCGGCGATCCGTCCGGAGCTGCTGGCGCTGCGCAACGTGGTGCTGACCCCGCACATCGGCAGCGCCAGCGTGGCCACGCGCCGTGCGATGGTGGTGCTGGCGGTGGACAACCTGCTCGCCGCCCTGGGCATCGGCGCCGACGCCGGGCGCCCGCCCAACGCGCTGAACCTGGACGCGATCGCCGCGGCCAGCATCGGTGCGCGGGCGATCGCGGACAAAAAACGATAGGGAGCCTGCGGCGCCGCGCGCGACGCGCACGGCAGGTTCCCCGAATCCACGTGGCAGTGCGGCTGTTCCTCCCCCTTCTTTTTCTGCGGATCGAATCTTCCATGAGCAATGCAACCCGTCGTTTCAACGTCGCCGTCGTCGGCGCCACCGGTGCCGTTGGCGAAACCATGCTGAGCATCCTCGCCGAGCGCGATTTCCCCGTCGCCACGCTGTACCCGCTGGCCTCCGAGCGCTCGGCCGGCGGCCAGGTCGAGTTCAAGGGCCACAAGGTCACCGTGCTCGACCTGGCCACGTTCGACCCGAGCGGCGTGGACATCGCGCTGTTTTCGGCCGGCGGCGGCATCTCCAAGGAATACGCACCGAAGTTCGCCGCGGCCGGCGCGGTGGTGATCGACAACTCCTCGACCTTCCGCTACGACGACGACGTGCCGCTGGTGGTGTCGGAGGTCAATCCGCACGCGTTGAAGAACCGCCCGCGCGGCATCGTCGCCAACCCCAATTGCTCGACCATGCAGCTGATGCCGGTGCTGGCGCCGATCCACAAGGAATACGGCATCGAGCGCATCAACGTGGCCACCTACCAGTCGGTGTCCGGCGCCGGCCGCTCGGGCATGGAGGAGCTGGGCAAGCAGACCGCGCAGTTGCTGGCGTTCCAGGACATCGAGCCGCAGAAGTTCCAGGCGCAGATCGCCTTCAACCTGATCCCGCACATCGACGACTTCCAGCCCAACGGCTACACCAAGGAAGAGATGAAGCTGGTGTGGGAGACGCAGAAGATCCTCGAGGACAGCAGCATCCTGGTGAACCCCACCGCGGTGCGTGTGCCGGTGTTCTTCGGCCATTCCGAGGCGGTCAACATCGAGACCAAGCGCAAGATCACCGTCGAGCAGGCGCGCGCGCTGCTGGGTCAGGCGCCCGGCGTGGAAGTGGTCGACGAGCACAAGGCTGGCGGCTATCCGACCCCGGTGACCCATGCCTCCGGCAAGGACCCGGTGTTCGTCGGCCGCATCCGCGAAGACTTCTCGCACCCGCGCGGCCTCAACCTGTGGGTGGTGGCCGACAACATCCGCAAGGGCGCTGCGCTCAATGCGGTGCAGCTGGCCGAGCTGGTCGCCCAGGAGGGCTGAGATTCGGGAGTCGGGATTGGGGATTCGTAAGAGCCCCGCAGCGCCGTTTCGGCGCTGCGGAGCGCGTTATCTCCAGGCAACCACGCAACGGCCAGTGGCGCATGCCCTGGCCGTTGTCGTGTCCGGCATTTGCGTCGTGCCGCATGGCGCAGTTCAAGCGGCGCCTGTGTGGGAGGGACTTCAGTCCCGACGGGCTTTACCGACCCAGTGTCCGGGCTGAATCCCTTCCCACACCTGCTCCCCACCACAACGCCAGCGCTCCGTCGGCATTGCGCGCCAACCCATGCAATTCGACCCCGCCGCCGCTGCAATGCCCGCAACGAATCCCCAATCCCAAATCCCCAATCCCCGCTTCATATATATTGATGGACATGACTCCAAGGGGCAGGGGCGGGATGCGCCTACAACCACGTTTGTTCCGTCGCCGTCGCGGCGATGCTGTGTCCGCCGTGCGCGGGCTGCGCGATGTCTGTCGCGCCGCCGCGGCGCTGCTGTTGCTGGCCTGCAGCCAGGCCGCGCTGGCGCTGGGCCTGGGCGATATCCGCGTGCTGTCCAAGCCGGGAGAGCCCTTCCTGGCCGAGATCCCGGTGATCTCCAACGAGCCGGGCGAACTGGAGCGGGCGCGGGTGGCGCTCGCCTCGCCGGCGACCTTCGCGCGGGTCGGGCTGGAGCGCCCGCAGGGCCTGGTCAGCGATCTGCAGTTCCGTTTCACCCAGACCCGCAAGGGCCGCGCGGTGATCCAGGTCAGCAGCCGCATGCCGGTCGACGTGCCGTCGCTGAGCTTCCTGATCGAGGTCGATTGGGGCCAGGGGCGGCTGATCCGCGAATACTCCGCGCTGATCGATGCGCCCAACACCGCCGCCGCGATCGATGCACCGGCGATCGATGCGCCGGCCGCGGCGCAGCCGTCCGACCGCATCGCCCGCGAAACGTCCACCGCGGCGCCAGCGCCTGCCA
>NZ_AQOI01000324.1:0-1677 GCF_000364665.1 Xanthomonas sp. SHU 199 | reverse complement strand
GCCGAGTGGCCGGCGCCGGAGGCGGGCCTGTTCGCCTACGCCCGCGCGATGCTGCACTGGCAATCGCGCACCCGCTTCTGCGGCGTGTGCGGCGGCACCATCGCGTTGCAGCGCGGCGGCTTCCTCGGCGTCTGCACGCAGTGCGCCAGCGAACACTATCCGCGGGTGGATCCGGCGGTGATCGTCGCGGTCAGCGATGGCCGGCGTCTGCTGCTGGGGCGCCAGGCGAGCTGGCCGGCGCGGCGCTACTCGGTGATCGCCGGCTTCGTCGAGCCCGGCGAATCGCTGGAACAGACGGTGGCGCGCGAGGTGGCCGAAGAGACCCAGGTGCGGGTGCGGCCGGGCAGCTGCCGTTACTACGGCGCGCAGCCGTGGCCGTTTCCTGGCGCGCTGATGCTGGGCTTCAGTGCGCAGGCGGAGGCGGACACGCCGCAGGTCGACGGCGAACTGGAGGACGCGCGCTGGTTCGAGCGCGAGGAGGTCGGCGCCGCGCTGGCGCGCCTGGCGGCGCAGGGCGACAGTGCCGACGATGGGCACGGCCTGCGTCTGCCGCCACGCATCTCCATCGCCCGCGCGCTGATCGAGGATTGGTACCGGCACGGCGCGCCGGCCTGACCGCGCCGGCACGTTCCGCGCACCCGCTTCAGAACGCTCCCGGAGGACCCGCATGTTCACGACCCTCGTCGCTGTGATCGTCGCCCTGGTGCTGGGCCATGTCGCGCCCGGCATGGTGGCCTCGTTGCGCCGCTTCGACGCCTTCGGCGACTGGCTGAGCTGGCTGGACACGCATGCCGGCGAGGGCAGCGCCTGGCGCGGCCGCTACGGCATCGCGCTGGCGCTGCTGCCGCCGCTGCTGCTGGTCGGCCTGCTGCAGTGGCTGCTGGCGGCGCCGCACCTGGGCCTGCTGACCCTGCTGTTCGGGATCGTGGTGCTGGCCTTCAGCTGGGGCCCGCGCGACCTGGACACCGACGTCGAGGCGATCATCGACGCCGATGACGCCAGCGCGCGACGCCTGGCGGTGGCGCACCTACAGGCCGATGGCGGGCCGCTGCGTGAGGATCCGGCCGGGCTGGTCGAGGCGGTGGCGGTCAGCGCGCTGCGGCGCTGGTTCGCGGTGCTGTTCTGGTTCCTGTTGCTGGGGCCGTTCGGCGCGCTGGGTTATCGGCTGCTGGCGCTGGCCGCGGTCGGCCCCTATGCCGCGCGGCTGCCGCCGGCGACCGCCGCCGGCGCGCGCGCATTGCTGGCGGCGCTGGAATGGCCGGTGGCGCACCTGATGACCTTCTCGCTGGCCCTGGTCGGCAATTTCGAAGCGGTGTTCGGCGCCTGGCGCGCCGCCGGCGGCAAGCGGTGGCAACTGGACACCGGCTTTCTCGGGCCGGTGGCCTGCGCCAGCGTGCGTGGCGAACTCGATGCCGAGGCGCACGACTACAGCGACGCGGGCATGGTGGTGCCGGCGCTGCGGCGCCTGCCCGAACTGCGCGATGCGATGAGCCAGGTGTGGCGGGTGCTGCTGCTGTGGCTGGTGCTGCTGGCGCTGCTGGTGATCGCCGGCTGGGTCAGCTGAGCCAGGCGCCGAGATCGCCTATGCGCAGGCGCTTGCTCGTGCCCGGTGCGAATCGCAAGGTGTTGCGTCCGGCTAGTTGTGATCTCTCAGTAGGTTGTTCATCCGGGGCATCT
>NZ_AQOI01000323.1:0-1167 GCF_000364665.1 Xanthomonas sp. SHU 199 | reverse complement strand
GTAGGAGTCAACTGTCATGCACCTGCGATGACAGGAGGAGCGTACGGGGCCTGATCGCGCGCGATGGCATTGAGCCAGCGCAGGAACTTGTGCATGCAGGCGACGATGGCGACCTTGGCCGGCTTGCCCGCTGCGCGCAGACGTGCGTAGGTGTTGGCCAAGGGGGATTTGGCGCGGATGCTGGCCCAGGTGGCCATGTACAGCACGCGCCGCACGTCGGCACGTCCGCCTTTGATGCGGCGCTGGCCTTTCCAGCAACCGCTGTCGTGATTGAACGGGGCCAGCCCGACCAGGGCAGCGAGCTTGCGTGGCGGCAGCGTGCCCAGCTCTGGCAGCCGCGCGGCCAGAACCGCGCGCAGGATCGTCCCGAGCCCAGGCACCTTGGGTAGGCTCGAGCAGGTCTTGCCCTGCTGCTCGATCTCCTGCGTCAACGTCTGGATCTGCTGGTTCAGCAGGGCGATCACCTCTCGGCAGCGGTGTTGCGCCTTGGCGCTGGTAATGTGTTCCAAGCGCCGCCGATGGGCATCGCGCTGGCCCACCAGGGTGGCACGCAGGTCCAGCAGTTCGCGAAGAGACTGCTGGTGCCCGGGCACCACGGGCGTGGGGGTGGTCGGGATGTGCTGGGCGGCGATGGCCAGCAGGCGCGCGTCCAGGGCATCGGTCTTGGCATGCAGGCCCAAGGCCTGGGCGAGCTTGCGCGGACGATCGGCGGCCATCCGCACTGCCGGCAGGTCCGCCTCTCGGAGCACCTGCAGCACGGCATGTTCGTAGCCGCCACTGGCTTCCAGCACGATCCGCTCGCAGTCCATCCCAGCCAGACGTTGGGCCAGCGCACGCTGCCCCTGTGGCGTATTGGGCTGGGTCCAGGCCTGCTCGTCCGGCAGGACATGAATGACCAGCTCAGCCTTGGATACATCGATCCCGACATGGCGCCGCATAGACGTTCTCCGCAGTAGACTCATGGACGAGAGCGCTCCTGCCGATGCCCATGCTTGTGGAGTTCGAGCTCGTCACTCGGGCAACTGTTCGGGCTTGTCAGGCAGGAGAACCGGAGTGCGGCGGCGCTGACTCCTACTCGTGCTTGCTGGCACTGCGGCTAAACGGCCTGCCGCACTCCGCTCTCACCTACAACGATAGACCCTTATTTGACACAAGCGGCTTCAGCCG
>NZ_AQOI01000322.1:0-568 GCF_000364665.1 Xanthomonas sp. SHU 199 | reverse complement strand
TGGCCGTCGCGCTCGGCCTCCTCGACCCAGCGCGCCAGCCGCGCGATGCGGCGTTCGTGCGGCAAGGCCGGCAGCGTGCGCCAGTCCAGCACCACGTCCACGCCGATCGGGCGTTCGTACTCGCGCACCAGCAGGGTGTCGCGGCGCGCCGAGTGCTTCCAGGCGATTGCCCGCGGCGCGTCGCCGGCGCGATACGGGCGCAGCTGGTGCAATTCCTCGCCGAGCGCGTGCAGGCGGGTCTGGGTCGGGGTGCCGGCGCCGGCCGGCAGCGGCGGACCGTCTGCCTCCGGTTGCGGGTAGACCAGCAGCGGGGCGTCCGGCCAGAACCAGGCCCAGGCGCGCAGCAGGCCCAGCGGCTGGGTGGTGGAGACCTGGATGCGTTGCAGGTCCAGCCAGCCGCGACGCTCGGTGGGCACCTCCAGGTCGGCCTCGTTGCGATCGTCGCGGTGCAGGTCCAGGTAGGTGTGGGCGGCACCGTGGCGCACGCGCAGGCCGCGCCGTCGGCGCCCGTCGGCCGTTGCCAGCGCCAACCGCAGGCGCAGCGGCTGCCCGGCCGCCACCGGCTCCG
>NZ_AQOI01000321.1:0-1834 GCF_000364665.1 Xanthomonas sp. SHU 199 | reverse complement strand
CGAGTACAGCCGCCGCCGCGCGGCCGACTACGCCGCCGCCGCCGAGCGCGCCCTGGACGGCCTGCCCGAGAACGAGGCCGTGGCCGCCCTGCGCGGCCTGGCGCGCTACGCGGTCGAGCGCAGACATTGAGCGCTGCCCGGGCATGATCGCCTTTGACGCCGAGGACCGCGCCGTACTGCTGGCGGTGAAAGGCGTCGGTCCCACCGTGGTCGCGCGCCTGGAACAATTGGGCGTGCATTCGCTGCAGGCGCTAGCCGCCTGCGATGCACGGGAACTCACCGAACAGGCCGCGGCGCTGCTCGGCTCCACCTGCTGGCGCAACAGCCCGCAAGCGCGCGCGGCCATGAGCGGCGCCATCGCCGCGGCGAAGGCGCACTTGCTCAAGCACTCCGCCAAGACACCTTAAGGGCCTATTGGGCCCATTTAGCCGCCATCGGCGCGCAGCCGCGTGCCGGAGGGGATTGGTGATTCGGGATTGGGGATTCGCGACGGCAGCTTGGTTGACGCCTGAAGCGCTACAGGCTCGCCACACCAACCGATCAGTTGGGCGGCACCGACGGTCCGCTTTTACCAATCCCCAATCCCGCCAAGCGCGCAGCGCGAGGCACCTCCCGAATCCCGGAAGCCCCTCCCTACTCCCGCCCGAACCGCTCCTCGAAGAAATCCTCGAGCATCCGGTAGGCACGCTTGGCCGCACGCGGGTTGTACTGGCAGCCCGGCGGGCTGTTGGCGTCGGCTTCGGCGAAGCAATGCACGGCACCGCTGAAGTTGACGAACTGCCAGTCGGCGCCAGCGCCGTTCATTTCCTGCTCGAAGGCGGCGATATCGTCGCGGCTCACGCTCTTGTCGTCGGCACCATTGAGCACCAGCACCGGTGCCTTGGCGCTGCCTGCGGCCGCCGGTGCCGCCGTGGCCAGGCCACCGTGCAGGCTGACCACGCCGGCCAGCGGCGCACCGGCGCGGACCAGTTCCAGCACCGTGGTGCCGCCGAAGCAGAAGCCGACCGCGCCGATCCGGGCCGGATCCAGCGGCGCCTTGCCGGCCTGCGCCTTCAGCGCCGCCACCGCGGCCAGCGCCCGCGCGCGCAGCGTGGCCGGATCCTTCTTCAGCGCGCCGGCGAACTGCCCGGCCTCGGCATCGTTGGCCGGCCGCTTGCCCTTGCCGTAGACGTCGGCCACCAGCACCACGTAGTCGTCGCCGGCCAGGCGCTTGGCCTTCTCCACCGCGGAGTCGTTGACGCCGCGCCAGTTCGGCACCATCACCAGGCCGGGGCGCGTGTCGTGGTCGGCATCGTCGTAGACCAGCACGCCGCTGAAGGTGTCCTTGCCGACCTGCCACTCCACCGGCTTGGCCTGCATCGCCGCCCAGGCCGGCAGCGGCAGCGCCAAGGCCAGCCCGAGCAGACCGGCCCACCGCAGCATCGATCGTATGCGCATCGCCCTTCTCCCGTGGAAACCAGGCGGCAGTCTAGAACGTGCCATGCACGTCGAGGTGAGGGCGACGGCGGCCGGCGATGGCGATGGGACAAGGCGCACAGCGTCGTCGCATGGCGGCCCGGCGAATGCTTCCGGGCATGCTCTTTCCGCAGCACGCACGACGGACAGCGACATCAGCGCACCGCGTGCGCCGACGCCGCGCCGAGGCTCAGGCGATGCCCAGCCCCGGAATGGCGCTGATCGCATCGGGGTCGAACCCGGCCAGCGCGGCGAAATGGCGGCCGCGCGCCACGTAGTCGCGGTAGGCGCCGAAGCTGGGCGCACCGGGCGACAGCAGCACCACGCCGCCCTGCTCGCCCAGCGCCGCGCGCGCCAGCGCCACCGCCTCCGCCAGGTC
>NZ_AQOI01000320.1:0-3060 GCF_000364665.1 Xanthomonas sp. SHU 199 | reverse complement strand
TGTGGGCGCTGCGGCAGCCGGCGGAGTCGGCACCGTCGACGCTGCAGGTACAGGTGCGGGCGCTGCCGGCGCCGTCACCGCCGCGGACGGATGCGCAGACGGCTCCGGTGCCGGCTTGCTCTTGGGCAGGTACTCGCTCATCAGCTGGAAGAAGCGCTTGTAGAAGTCGCCGTCCTGCACCGTGCTGCTGGCCACCCGCACCATCGAATCGTCGCTGCTGCCGATCGGCAGGGACACCGAGCCAAGCACGCCGACGCCGACGCTGGCCGAGGTCGGGCTCTTCTTCAGCGCATAGCGGTCCTGCAAGGCACTGACGAACACCCAGGATTCGTCCTGCCCATGCGCGACGCAGGACACGCGCAGTTCCAGTTGCTCATGCAACTCGTCGCTGGGCTGGAAGTTCTTGGTGCCTTCCACCGCATCGGCGGTGGCCTTGGAGACCACGTAGCCCTGGCTCAGCAGCGCGCGCCGCGCCGATTCGCAGGCCTGCGCCGGCTGCACCGGGTAGTTGCGCGAATAGGTGTTGTCGGAATTGAAGGTCTCTTTCACCAGGCCGTCCTGCTTGCGCGCGAAACAGCCGCTCAGGCCGATCGCGATCAGCGCGAGCGCGGGAATGGCGAGAACCTTGGAGGGAGCGGACATAGGCCGTTGACCGGAGAGAGGGAACCGCGGCAAAGGATAGCCGCAAGCGCGTCGGCGCGGCCTTGACGCCACCGCGGCCGCTCATCCCGCGGTTAGCGAGATGGGCAGGCTGGCCGCCACCGCGTCAGGCGGCGGCGGGTTCCAGCGCCAGGTCCACGCGCAGCAGGCCGCCGTGGCGATCGCGACGTTCGGCGCGCAGGTAATGATGGGCGTCGAGCAGTGCCAGGGTCGGCGGCACCGCCAGCGGCTCGCCCCACAGGCTCAGCAGGAAGCCACGCGCGCGCAGCCAGTCGAGCAGCCGCAGCAGCCCGTCCAGGTCGCGCGGCAGCAGCAGGTCGACGTCGCCGGGCAGACGCGGTGCCGCCGCCGGATCGGCCAGCCAGCGCGGATAGCTGCCGTACAACGCGAAGGCGAAACCGTCGGCGTGCAGCGCCTCCAGCAACTGCGCGGTGCCCGCCAGGTCGATGCGCTGGCGCCGGTGCTGGAAGATCAGCGCGTACTCGTGGCTGCGGTCGCTGCGGGTGTCGCCGGGGACCAGCGGCTGCGCGGTCTCGCGCGGGTAGCACAGCACCCGCTCGGGACAGGGCGCGAACAGGCTGCCGAGGATCCGCGCCAGGTCCCAGGCCTGCGGCACCGTGGTCGCGCCGAGCTGCACGTTCTCCACCATCGCGATGCAGAAGCCGTCCTCGCGCAGGTGGCGGCGCACCCCATGGAACACCGCGCGCAGGCCGTGCAGATAGGCGGCGTAGTCGGCACTGGCGTAGAGCTGGTCGGGCGCCGCCGCGGCCGGCCAGGCACAGCCGAAGTACGGCACGTTGGTCAGGCACAAGTCCACCGGCGCGGACGGCGCGCGGTACGGCAAGCTGCCGTCCAGCACCTCGGCGTGCAGGCCGAGCCGCTGCAGCCGTTCGCGCGCCAGCGCCGCGCGCGCCGCGTCGATCTCCAGGCCGATGCCGTGGCGGCCTTCCAGTTCCGCCGCGAGCAAGGTGCTGCCGAAGCCGCAGAACGGATCCAGCACGCGCTCGCCCGGCGCGCTGAAGTGGCGCACGAACGGACGCATCTGCCCGACCCAGCCGCAGTCGCGCGCGCCCAGCGGATCGCGCTGGCGCAGGTCCTCCGGCAGGCGATGCTCGGGCGGATCCGGCGACGGCGTCCACCAGCTGCGGCTATCCATGCGACGCCCGCCACAGCAGATCGCGGTCCGGCTGCCAGCCGGCGCACAGCCGGCCGTCGGCGAAGAACACCAGCTTGTAGATGTCGCCGCTGTCGTGGCGCGCGTGCATCGCCCCGTAGTCGGAGGTCTCGAACACCACCTCCATGCCGTCGGCGGTGGCCAGACGCAGGTTCCAGAAGTAGTAGCCCTCGGTGATCTGCAGCGGCTGCAATTCGCGCCACCACGGCGCGGCCATGCAGGCGCCGAGCACCTGCTCCACCGCGACCCGCGCCTGAGTGAGATAGCGTGCGGTGCCGCCATCGCGGTAGCCGTCGCCGAGCCGGGAGAATTCGCGGAAGATCACCGTACGTGCCCCGCAGGCGCGCGCCCAGTCCAGGTAGGCCGCGACGCCGTCGGCATCGGCGATGCCACCGTGCTGCAGGATGCACACCAGGCGCAACGGCAGCGCTTCGGCGATGCGTTGCGCAGTGGCGACGAACACCTCCGCATCGGCGATCGCCTCGCCGGGGCGGAAACGCATGATCGCATCGTTCTGCGCCTGCTGCGGATGGTGCCGCGACAGCTCGATCCACGACAGGCCGAAGCGCTGCAACGCCTGCAGCAAGACCTCGCCGTGGCCGCGGGCGAAACCGGCGCCGTTGCTGTACAGCACCCGCTGTTCGACCAGCAGTCCCTCGCGCTCGGCCGCGCCCAGGGTCTGCAGCAGTTCCACGAACCAGTCTTCGTCGTCGGTCATCTCCAGCCCCGACAGCGAATGCGACAGCGGCAGCCCACGCAACTGCGCCAGCGCCTGGCGCAGCTGCGCGAAATAATCCGGCGGCGGCCGCAGACTCGCCGCGGCGGTGCCGCCGACCTGCGGCCGCAGGGTCTCCGAGCAGAAACGGCAGCGCGCCGAACACGGCCGCACCGATGCGTAAGGGGTGAAGGTCACCGGCTGCGCGACGCGGTAGTCGCGCGCGCCGATGCGCTGCTGGCGCCAGCGCGAGGCATCCGCCGCGGCCGGTACCCGCCATTCCAGATGCGGGGTGCTGGCGCGCAGCGCGGCGAACAGCGGCGAGCCGCCGCTCAACGGCGGCGCGCTCGGCAGGGAGGCGTGCATGGGAGCCTCCTACAGGCGCGCGGCGTTCGCGCGCTCGCGCACCTCGGCGAAGGTCCAGTCGTGCAGCAGGCGGCCGTTCTCCCACACGGTGACCATCGCATCGTCGTAACCGGCCGGGCCGGCGACCGCTTCGGCCGACACCGCG
>NZ_AQOI01000319.1:0-4973 GCF_000364665.1 Xanthomonas sp. SHU 199 | reverse complement strand
GCCACCGGCTCGGTGCGGTAGCTGCCGTACTCGCGGTGCCGCAGCAGACGCATGCGCCCGCGCTTGCTGAGCTTGCCCTTGTCGGTGACCGGATCCTTGTACACGTCGATCCAGCGGCCGTCGACGCGGGCGGCCGAGCACTTCAACGCGAACTTCTGGGTGTCCCGGTCGAGCCGTTGCAGCAACGCGCCGCCCATGCCGAAGGCCAGATTGTCGGTGGCGTAGCCGGCGCTGGTGATGCGCTCCAGGATCGCGCGGATGCTGGTCGGGTTGACCCCGTCGCCCTGGATCACCCGCACGTGGTTGAGCACCTTGTAGCCCTTGCCGTTGACGCTGTGGCCGAAGGCCTCGTCGAGCAGTTCCAGGCACTGGTGCACCACCGCCACCGGATCGCCGGAGTCCGGGCGGATCACCACGGTGGCGCCGGAGGCGATCACCTCCTCGCGCAGCGTGGTGCCCCAGTGCTCGCGGATCGCGTGGAAGATGTCGTAACTGTCCGACACCACCGCGACCACGCCGCCGGGCTTGCCGAACTGCTTGAGCATGTTGCGGTAGGCCTCGACCTCGCGCTCGCGGCCCCAACTGGTGATGGTGCTGTGCTCGGCGGCGGGGATCGAATAGCCGGCCATCGGCTCGTGGTAGTGCGCGCGCGCCAGCAACAGCCCGGACACGGTGTCGGTGCCGAGAAAGTTGACCAGGTGCGACGCGCCACCGATCGCCGCCGATTCCAGGCTGGACACGCCGCGCGCGCCGAAGTCGTGCAGCTTGAACGGCAACTGCCCGTCCGGATCGTCGCTGGTGCGCTCCAGGAACTGGCGGATGGTCTGCTTGGCGTGCCAGCTCACCGTGGCCACGGTCACCGGGTACCAGATGCGCAGCAGCAGCGTCTCCAGGTACGACGGCACCCAGTAGGCCTGCGCGTCGGTGGACTCGATGGTCATCAGCGCGTTGTGGGTCGGCACCACGCTGCCCTCGGGCACGGCGCGGATGCGGATCGGCAACTGGCCGCCGAGGCGGTCGACGATATCGCGCCAGCCCGCTTCGTTGAACGGCTCGCCGTGCGCGGCGAACAGGTCGCGCGCCTCGTCGATGTCGGCATGGGTGACGGGGCGGCCCAGCGCCTCCTTGAGGATCGACTGCAGACCGAAGAACACGGTGCGGTCGTAGACGCCGCCGCGCGATTCCACGTAGAAGAACGTGGCGTCGGTGCCGGGCGGGTACTGCAGCCAGTGGCTGGCCTTGTAGCTGTCGGTGTTGAGCAGCAGGTTGTTCAGGCATTGCATGACGGAAGCTCCTTCGCGTCTGGGAAAGCCGGCGGTCTGTCCGCCGGCCGGGAAGGCCGCGTCAGCCGCGGCCCAGGAAGAATTCGAGCAGGTGCAGATGGTCTTCGAACAGTTTTGGCCCCATGCCCAGCACTTCGCTGACCGGCACCCAGCGCGCCTTGTCGGCGTCGTCGCCGCCGCGCACCTCGGGCAGTTCGCCGAACACGAACTCGAAGTGGAAGGCGTGGGTGATGGTGCGCCCGCGCAGGCTGCGCTCGGGGTGGTCGAACACGTGGCGGTTCTTCAGCGAGCCCTTGAGCACCGGCACCGGGATCTTCAGCCGGGTCTCCTCGCGCAGTTCGCGCAGGCAGGCGTCGAGGATGCTCTCGTGCTGGCCGACGAAGCCGCCCGGCAGCGCCCACAGGCCCTTGCCCGGCGCCGCGCGGCGGCGCACCAGCAGCACGTGCCCGGAATGCACCACCACCGCATCGGCGGTGACGAAGGTCGGCGGATACGGCGCCTCCTTCCAGGCGGCGCGGTATTGCTCGATGAACTGGTATTCGGCGAGCAGTTCGGCGTACGACGGCGAGTTCTTGCGGAACGCCTCGAGCATGTCGAACACCGGCGTCGGCACGTTGCCGCGCAGCATCAGCAGCGCGCCGTGGAAATCGATGCTGCCGGCCTCGAACAGGTAACGGCGCAGCTCGGTCGCCGACAGCGTCTCGGTGTGCTGCACGTCGACCAGCGGCCACTGCGGGAATTCGCGCAGGTAATAGCTGCTGGCGTCCTTGTCCATGCCGATCAGGCCGATCCGCGCCTCGGCGCTGCCGCCGTCGCTGCGCACCGCCTCGGCCACCGTGGACTGCACCGCGGCGATCCACTGGCTTTCGTTGTACAGATGGTCGCGCAACGGCCGCAGGATCAAGCGCTCGCCGGCGCCTTCCAGCGCGGCCTGGATCATCACGCTGCGCTCGGCAACGGTCCAGGGATTGCGGATGGTACGAGGGGTTTCGGCCGAGCCGATCAGGAAGATGAGTTTCTGACCACGTGCGAGGGCGTGGCGGGCAACGGCGGCGTGGCCGTTGTGGAAGGGCTCGAAGCGCCCGATGAACACGAGATAGTCGAACTCCATGAGCATCCCTCACGGTTAGGTGGATCGCCGCGGGTCTGTCCCTTGGCGTGAGCGGAATGCTACGCCGATGCCGCATCGCGTCAAGTGACGCACCGCGCAGATTCATCGGCCATCCAGACAGCGCTTGCGGACGTCGCGACAGCACCGCTGCAGTGCAGCGCGCGTCGCCGTGGCGATCGCGCTAGCCTCGTGCGCGCCGCGGCCGCGGGGGACGGCACGGCACGTCGCGGTGCCCACTCCTCGGGGCCGGACGACGCCCCCTTCCCTCCTTCCATCACCGCGAGAATCGCATGAACCGATCGAGCAAGCGCGTGTCCGCCTGGCTGCTGGTGTTGTTGCTCGCCTGTCTGTGTGCGCCGGCCATGGCGCAGACCTTCGCCAAGGGCACCGATGTCAGTTGGATCGACCAGCAGGAGAGCAGCGGTCGCGTATTCCGCAACGCCTCCGGCGCCACCACCGATTTCTTCGCGCTGCTCAAGGGCACCGGGGTCAACGCGATCCGGCTGCGCGTGTGGGTCAATCCGCAGGGTGGCTGGAACGACGGCGCCGACACGCTGAATATGGCCAAGCGGGCCAAGGCGCAGGGCATGCGCATCATGATCGACTTCCACTACAGCGACAGCTGGGCCGATCCCGGCAAGCAGACCAAGCCGGCGGCCTGGAGCAACCACGACTTCGCCACCCTGGTGAAGGACGTGTATTCGCACACCAACGGCATCCTGTCCTATCTCAAGTCCAACGGCATCGACGTGAGCTGGGTGCAGGTGGGCAACGAAATCAACAGCGGCATGCTGTGGCCGGACGGCAAGACGCCCAACTTCGGCAACCTCGCGCAGCTAATCAACAGCGGCTACAACGCCAGCAAGTCGGTGTACCCCAATGCGAAGGTGATCGTGCACCTGGCCAACGGCCACGACAACGCGACCTTCCGCTGGTTCTTCGACAGCCTCAAGTCGGCCGGCGGCAAGTGGGACGTGGTCGGCATGTCGCACTACCCGTCCCCCAATGCCTGGCAGAGCGCCAACACCCAGATCGCCAGCAACATGCAGGACATGGTGGCGCGCTACGGGTCGGACGTGATCGTCAGCGAGGTCGGCATGGACTGGCAGCAGGCCGCGACCACCCGCGCGATGTTGGCCGATCTGCTCACCAAGACCCGCGCGCTCGGCAGCCGCGGCCTGGGCGTGTTCTATTGGGAACCCGACGCGTATCCGGGCTGGCAGGGCTACACGATGGGCGCGGTCGACAACAACGGGAAACTGACCCAGGCGCTGTCGGCGTTCAACTGAGCACCTCGCGGCAGGCGCGCCACGCGGTGGTCACCGACACCACCGCCGTGCCACCATCGCGTGCTCCGCTCCTGTCGAGATCTGCCATGTCGCCGTCGCTGTCGTCCGCGCGCAAGCTCGCGCTTCCTCTGCTGCTGGTGCTGAGCGCGTGCATCGCGCCAGCGCAGGCGCGCACGCCCGCAACGCCCGCCGCGCCGGCCCCGCTCAAGGTGATGAGCTTCAACGTCCGCGTGCCGGTCGATACCGACGGCGACAAGCGCTGGGACGTGCGCCGCAGCGCAATGGCCGCGCTGATCCGCGCGCAGCACCCGGATGTGTTCGGCACCCAGGAACTGGTCCAACGCCAGGCCGACTACCTGGCCGCGCAGTTGCCGGAGTACCGCTGGTTCGGCCCCAGCCGCGACGGCAAGGACGACGGCGAACGCATGGGCGTGTTCTACGACAGCCACGCGCTGAAGCTGGTGGACTCGGGACACTTCTGGCTGTCGGACACGCCGGAGGTGATGGGCAGCATCAGCTGGGGCCATCCGCTGCCGCGCATGGTCAACTGGGGCCTGTTCGAGCGCATCGGCGATGGCCGCCGCTTCTACCTGTTCGACACCCATCTGCCCTATCGCGACGAGGACGAAGCGGCGCGCGCCAAGGGCGCGGCGCTGATCGTGTCGCGGCTGAAGGCGCTGCCGGCGGACGTACCGGTGGTGCTGACCGGCGACTTCAACACGGTGCCGGACTCGCCGACCTACCGCTCCCTCACCGCCAGCCTGGCCGATGCGCGCACGCAGGTGGCGCAACCGCAGGGCCCGGAAGCGACCTTCCACGATTTCACCGGCCATCCCGACCGGCGCATCGACTGGATCCTCTCGCGCGGGTTGAAGGCCACCCACTACGCCACGCTCGACGCGCGGCCGCAGGGTCACTGGCCGTCCGACCATTTCCCGGTGATCGCCACGTTCGCCTGGCCGCAGTGAGGCGCGTGGGCCTGCGGCATGGACCGCAGGCCCGCGAACGGGAGCGGTTCCTATCTGTTCGGTATCAGCCGCGACGCGCATGACGCCAAAGGCCTTGGCGTGGCTGACCAAGGCCACATCGAGCGCTGCAAGACAGGCAACAACTCCGGCAGGGCCAACGCAGAAGCGCGCGATCCGCTCAGTTCTTCCGTCGCAATCTCGCACCGAAAAGCATCCGGCTCCGGTAGCAGTCGGGACTGAAGTCCCTCCCACAGGAAGCAACTGCGCTGACAGAGGGCCGTGCGTCCGCAGATACCGTCTTGCCCCCTAGCAGGCAAGGCCC
>NZ_AQOI01000318.1:0-2390 GCF_000364665.1 Xanthomonas sp. SHU 199 | reverse complement strand
CCCGCCGCACCACGACGAACTGCTGTTCATCGTCCAGCACCAGACCTCCGAGCTATGGCTGAAGCTGCTGGCGCATGAGCTGGGCGCGGCGATCGGGCACCTGCAGCGCGACCAGGTGTGGCAGTGCCGCAAGGTGCTGGCGCGCAGCAAGCAGGTGCTGCGCCTGCTGACCGAGCAGTGGTCGGTGCTGGAGACCCTGACCCCGTCCGAGTACATGGGCTTCCGCGACGTGCTGGGTCCGTCCTCCGGCTTCCAGTCGCTGCAGTACCGCACCATCGAATTCATGCTCGGCAACAAGAACGCGCAGATGCTGCCGGTGTTCGACCACGACCCGCAGGGCCAGGCGGCGCTGCAGGCGGTGCTGGAGGCGCCCAGCCTGTACGAGGAGTTCCTGCGCTACCTGGCCCGCTTCGGCCACGCGGTGCCGGCGCCGTACCACGCCCGCGACTGGCGCCAGCCGCACGTCAGCGACCCGCTGCTGCGCCCGGTGTTCGAGCGCATCTACGAGAACACCGACCGCTACTGGCGCGAGTACGCGCTGTGCGAGGACCTGGTGGACCTGGAGACCCAATTCCAGCTGTGGCGCTTCCGCCACATGCGCACGGTGATGCGGGTGATCGGCTTCAAGCGCGGCACCGGCGGCTCCAGCGGCGTCGGCTTCCTGCAGCAGGCGCTGGCGCTGACCTTCTTTCCGGAACTGTTCGAGGTGCGGACGTCGGTGGGGCTGGAAAGCCGGGACCCGGGACTCGGGACCCGGGACCCGGATGGGGCGTCGCAAGCGCCGTAGTGGAGCGCGCTGGCAGGCGCCGCTCGGCCTTGCTGCGCTGCGTCGTGGTCGGAGGCGTTGGTCTTTCCGTGGGGCGTGCCGCGTGGACCCGGGCGTAGCGCATGCGCACATCGCCTTCTCGCCCGGAATCCCTGGCCTTCGGGGGCCCGACTTTCCGGGTCCCGGGCTCCGGGTCCCGAGTCCCGGCCCGGCCGCGCATTTGACGCCACGCCGTCGCTCGGTGATCCTCGCCCGTTGCCCGGCCTGGCCGGACGCACCGCCCCAGCCCATCCTGAATACGCAAGGGAACACCGCATGAGCGTTGACGTCGTCGCGTCGAATCACCCCGCCTCACCGCAGCCGCCGTCAGCGCAACCGCCCGAATTCAAGACCCTGCTGGGGCATCCGCGTCCGCTGTGGATGCTGTTCATGACCGAGTTCTGGGAGCGCTTCGCGTTCTACGGCATTCGCTGGGCGCTGGTGCTGTACATCGTGGCGCAGTTCTACAACGGCAATGCCGACGGCGAAGGCGACGCCAGCCGCATCTACGGGGCCTACCTGGCACTGGTGTACGCCGCGGCGATCTTCGGCGGTTACGTGGCCGACCGGGTGCTGGGCTACCAGCGCTCGATCCTGACAGGCGCGATCATCATGGCCGCCGGGCTGTTCATGATCTCGCTGCCGCAGCAGCACGTCTTCAAGCTCGGCCTGGCCACGATCATCGTCGGCAATGGCCTGTTCAAACCGAACATCTCCACCATGGTAGGTAAGCTCTACGGCCTCCAGGACGCGCGCCGCGATTCGGGGTTCACCATCTTCTACATGGGCATCAACATCGGCGCGATGATCGCCCCGGTGTTCACCGAGTACCTGGCGCGCAAGGTGTTCGGCAGCGACAGCACGCCGTCCTACAAGGTCGTGTTCATCGCGTCGGGCGTGGGCATGCTGATCTCACTGGTTTGGTTCTACATCGGCCGGGCCGGCCTGAAGGGGATCGGCGCTGCGCCAGTGGGCGCCGAAGGACTCGGTCGCGTCGCCATGGTGCTGGTCGGTGCGGTGGTCGCCATTCCGGTGGCGTACTTCCTGCTGGCCTCCGGTGCCACCGCGTTGGCCTGGATCCTGGGCGCGATGTTCACCGCGCTGTCGGTCCTGTTGCTGATCGAGGGCATCCGCGAGGGCAAGGTGCAGCGTGACCGCGTGATTGCCATGCTGATCATCTTCGCCTTCAACGTGATGTTCTGGATGTTCTTCGAGCAGGCCGGCAGTTCATTCACCTTCCTGGCCGAGAACATCGTCAACCGCCAGTTCGGCGCCTGGACCTTCCCGACGGCATGGTTCCAGTCTGTGAACTCGGTGGCGATCATCATCCTGGCGCCTATCATCGCCTGGATCTGGGTGGCGATGGGCCGCGCCAATCCGTCCATCCCGCGCAAGTTCGGCCTCGGCCTGCTGTTCAACGGTGCAGCCTTTGCACTGCTGATGTACGCGCTGTCGTCAATGGTGGTGGACGGCAAGATCCCGTTCTGGACCCTGTTCATGGTCTACGTCATCCAGTCTATCGGCGAGTTGTGCCTGTCGCCGATCGGGTTGTCGATGGTGACCAAGCTGGCGCCGGTGCGGCTGG
>NZ_AQOI01000317.1:0-3007 GCF_000364665.1 Xanthomonas sp. SHU 199 | reverse complement strand
ATCGGCGGGAGCACGGCCAGGCCGATGTCCTCGCGCACCTTGTCAGGCTATTCAGCTCTCGGCCACAGCACTCATCCACTCTACAAGAAAATCGGTGATCTTCTCCTTGATGCCGCTTTCCACAGTGCGCAAGCGCAGGATGGCAATGCCGCTTTTGGACAAGATTCCGTTCTTCAAGCGATCCCGCTCCATCTGCTCGGGCCGGTCGTGAAGGCCGCCATCGACTTCAATTACCCCCACTGGGATCTTTCCAACCCGGAAATAAACAACAAAATCGCAACTGGCACGCGCCATGAAGGCCCGCTCGCGTTCCGTCAACTCCGGGTTGCTCGAGGCTGCGACTTGATCCAGCTTGACTTGATCGTGGAACATCAAGGCATGGCACTCGGATGTGGACAGAACCTCGCGCAGTAGCTGTGCCACGATCTGCTCGGACTTGTACTGTGAATCTTCGGGGCGCAAGCGAGCATTCAAGCGGGCCAGGGACTGGTCGTACTCGCGGTACAGCAGATCAAATGCAGAGATCACAGGCGCCCGCACGACTTGCGCAACCTCGGCGTAATAGCTGATATAGCGCACCAAGGCAGCGATGTGGCCATTTTCGGCAAATACGTCATCGCCAGTCACAAGGGTGAAGCGCTGCTTGGCTCGCGATACCGCCACATTGATCATGCGTGGGTCGTCAACGAAGCTCAGGCGCTTCGGATCCTGGTTGTAGCGCTTCTTGTCCAGCACCGTGGAGAAGACGATCTCATCGCACTCTCGACCCTGGAACTTATGCACCGTGTCTTTCACGAACTCCGCCGGCAGGCGCGAATCAGAGAGATTCACCTGCGCCCGGAACGGCGCGATGAATCCACGCCCATCGCCATCAATGCCAACCGCGTCATCCTCATCATCGAGCACCTTGAGCAGGGAATCCAATTCGCGGAGATTGGTGTTCTGACGGGTGTGGTTGCCCTTGGCGGTCACAATCAGGCGCAACGGCGCTTCGCTTTGATCTTCGGTCATCGGCACCAATGCGTTATCGTAAAACTGCTGGTTGCAGAACTGGATGATCCTGGGATGGCAGCGATAGTGCTCTTTGAGCAGTGTCCTTGGTAGCGCCTGCTTGAACACGGCGATACACGAATCGAGCAGGCTGTAGCGCTCGCAATCGTAGGCCTCGGCGGGCGCTGACAGACCCAGCTTAACTGGAATGTGCGCCAACTGGCGGTTGTCGCCGACAACAATAAGGTTCCTCGCACAGCCCAGTGGCAAGATGCCCGGTACGATGTCCTGGAGCGAGGCCTCGTCGATGATCACGTAATCAAGGATCGTCTCCGGTGCGATCGAATTGATGATGGAGTGCGTACCGCTTCCCAGGATCGGGAAGCGCTTCAAGAAGACATCGAACCTTTGCCGGTAGGTTTTGCCATCGAAGCTGTCCGATGGCAGGGGCAGACTTTGTAGGTGCTGCTTCAGATGGCGCATGGACGCAGAAGTCATTGCATCCAACAAGGCAGTAAAGTTTCCTTGCGCCAGCGATTTGCGGCAAGCCTGCAACTCCGCCGCCTTTTCCTGCAGCGCCTTGTCGTAGTAGTGCATCTGCAGCGCATGAAACACGGACAGTCGCTCATCTGCGTTGGCGAAAGGCTTGACACGAAGGATCCCGAAGTTGAACAACAACTCGATGCGATCCCGCAGGCGGACACGCTCTTGGCCGAGATGGGCCAAGTAGGCCATCAAGTCTGCGGTCTTGTGCGGCGTCAACCCGTACTTTTCCAGCGAGACGGCAGCATGCACGCCGTTTTCCGCCTGCCATTGCTGGAGATAGCGCCGCTCGATGGTCAACTCGTCGAGTTCGGCCTGCAATTGCGCCAACCGATTGCGATCGCGCAACTGCTGCGTCAAGCGACCCAACAGACCCTGGATCTCCTCCAGCGTCGGCGCCGGCTCGGGTGCGTCAGATGGCCATGGCGGCAGATCGGCGAAAAAATCGTCGCGGTTTTCCTGATTGCCGAGTTTAGCGACCAGATAGCCCAGTCCGCACTTCTCCAACTTCTCGTAGACGTTTTCTACTGCTGCATTGTTGTTGGACAACACCGCCACTGTCTGCCCACGCAGCAGGATGTTGGCAAGGATGTTGAGAATCGTCTGGGTCTTGCCCGTCCCGGGCGGACCCTCGATCACGCTGACCTGAGCACGGAACGCATGCTCGACCGCCGCCAACTGGCTCTCGTTAAGACCGAACGGATAGATCAGGCCCGGCCCGGGGAGCAGCGTGCCGTTGTGTCCCGTGCAGTAGGCATGCAAGGCCGTTTCGACACTGACAGGCAGCCTGCCCAGCTGGTCTACGACATTGGCCGCGATCTTGCTATCTGTTTGCGACGTTGCATGCGCCTGCCGCGCCTTAGCCACCCTGATGAAATATTGCAGAACCGGCGCGCCGTTCTTCACCATCGGCGTAATGAAGTCGATTCCCTCCATTTTGAAAACGTAGGGCTTGTCGGCAGCGCCAGGGTAATGCACCACGGCATACCGCTCGCCATATATCGTCGCCTTCGCGACAGGCGTAACGTTCGTGCTGCCTGATCTGGTCAGCAGCACATCATTCAGTTCGCGAGTGGGAACGATGACGCAATCTTTGAGCGCGTGTAAAACGGCGCCCTTATTTAAGTAGGAACATTTCAGCTGCAGACCTGCGCGCTTATCGCTCCAGACCAACCAATTGACGATCTCTGCAGTCTTGTCCTCGCCACCCACCTGGATCGACACCATACGTCTCTGTCCGTGTACTTGGCCGTCGTTCACCCTTCGACCGACAGCCAGATGCCGTTACTTATTCACATGACTTCATATTGCCAGTCTCTCTTCCGACGCAGGTAGACGGCCCAAGCGTTGCATCACGTAGCCTAGAACCTGCCTGAAGATCGGGCAATCACGGGGAAAAAGGAACTACAGGCTTTCTGCTGTTGCCGTCGGCAGCAGCAGCAGCCGCACCAGCGGATTCGGGAAGCGCCGCGAC
>NZ_AQOI01000316.1:0-1276 GCF_000364665.1 Xanthomonas sp. SHU 199 | reverse complement strand
TCGCAGTGGCGGCGCTGGTACGCCGCCGCCGCCGGCATCGCCTTCACCTCGCTGGAGCTGGCGCGCGGTTTCGCCGGCGCCGGGCTGTTCGCCGGATCCACGCGCCTGTTCGCCATTCCCGAATCCAGTTGCCGCTTCACTCCCGGCGAGCGCGACCAGGCGCGCCGCGACAGCGGGCTGCATGGCGCGCCCTGCGTGCTGTGGGTCGGCCATCTGAGCGAGGGCAAGGATCCGCTCACCGTGCTCGACGGCGTGGCCCGCGCCAGCGAGCAACTGAGCGGGCTGCAGCTGTTCTGCGCGTTCGGCGATGCGCCGCTGCTGCCGGTGGTGCAACAGCGCATCCAGGCCGATCCGCGGCTGGCCGGCCGCGTGCACCTGCTGGGCCGGGTGGAGCACGCGCAGATCCAGACCCTGATGCGCGCGGCCGACCTGTTCGTGTCCGGCAGCCTGGGCGAAAGCTGCGGCTACGCGGCGCTGGAGGCCTATGCCTGCGGCACGGTGCCGGTGTTGACCGACATCCCGGCGTTCCGTGCGCTCAGCGACGGCGGCCGGGTCGGCGCGCTGTGGCCCTGCGGCGACGCCGAACGCCTGGCGGCCGCGCTGCTGCGGGCCTCGCGCGACGGGCCGTCGCGGGCGCTGGTGCGCGCGCATTTCGATGCGCAGCTATCGTTCGCGGCAGTCGGCCGGCGCTGGGCGCGCGCCTATGCGCAGTTGCTCGGTGCCACGTCGCGGAGCGCGGCATGAAGCTGGCGCTGGTGGTACCGGGCGGCGTCGACCGCAGCGGCGAGTACCGGGTGATTCCGGCCTTCCTGAGCCTGATCGAGCGGCTGGCGCGCGTGCATGAATTACACGTCTTCGTGCTGCACCAGGAACCGCTGCCGGCGCAATGGGACCTGCTGGGCGCGCGGATCCACAACATCGGCGCGGCGCGTACGCGCTGGCGGGCGATCGCCGCGATCCGCGCCGAGCACCGCCGCGCGCCGTTCGACGTGGTGCAGTCGCTGTTTTCCGGCCACTGCAGCCTGATCGCGGTGGCGGCAGCGCGCTCGCTGCGGCGGCCGAGCCTGGTGCACATCGCCGGCGGCGAACTGGTCGCACTGCATGCGATCGGCTACGGCGGCCGGCGCAAATGGCAGGGGCGGCTGCGCGAGGCGCTGGTGTTGCGCCTGGCGAGTGCGGTGACCGCCGCCAGCGCGCCCATCCTCGACAGCTTGCGGGCGTTGGGCATCGCCGCCGAACGCGTGCCGCTGGGCGTGGACCTGCGCGCCTGGCCGCC
>NZ_AQOI01000315.1:0-5669 GCF_000364665.1 Xanthomonas sp. SHU 199 | reverse complement strand
CCCCCCGCCGCCAGTCACGGCGCGGGTTGCGCCGCCGGCGGTGCGGCATGAGCCGTCCGATGGCGACGGTCGCGCTGGCGACGGCGCTGCTGGGCACCCTCGCGCTGCCGGCCGACGCGGCGCCACGCGACTGGGTCGCGACCTGGCAGGCCAGCCCGCAACCACTGTGGGCCGCGAACTTCCCGTTCCCGACGCAGACGCCGTTCCACCTGTGGCGGCAGACCGTGCGCCAGGTGGCGCGGGTGAGCCTCGGCGGCAACGAGGTGCGGGTGGAACTGAGCAACGCCTATGGCGATGCGCCGTTGCACATCGGCGCCGCCTCGCTGGCGCTGGCCGGCGACGGCGCTGCGACCCTGCCCGGCTCGCAGCGGCCGCTGCGCTTCGGCGGCAAGACCGAGGTGACCGTGCCGCCGGGCGCGCCGGTGCTCAGCGACCCGGTGGCGCTGAGCGTGCCGGACCTGGCCCGGCTCAGCATCAGCCTGTACCTGCCGCAGCCGACCGCGCCGTCCACCTTCCACTGGGAGGGCCTGCAAAGCGCCTGGCTGGCCCCGGGCGACCGCACCGCCGACGCCACGCTGGCCGATGCCACGGCGCTGCCGGTACGGCTGTTCGTCAGCGGCATTCAGGTGCGCCGTGCCGATGCCATCGGCGCGGTGGTGGCGCTGGGCGATTCGATCACCGACGGCGCCGCCTCGACGCCCGGGCAGGACCGGCGCTGGCCGGACCAGTTAGCCACGCGGCTGGCCGCGCAGCGGGTGGCGGTGCTCAACGCGGGCATCTCCGGCGGGCGCGTGCTGCGCGACCGCATGGGCCAGAACGCGCTGGCGCGGCTGGATCGCGACGTGCTGGCGCAGCCCGGCGTGCACACCGTGATCCTGCTGATGGGCATCAACGACATCAGTTGGTACGGCACGCCGTTCGCGCCGGACGATGCGCCGGTGCCGGCCGAGGACCTGATCGCCGGCTACCGGCAGGTGCTGCAGCGCGCGCAGGCGCGCGGCCTGCGGGTGATCGGCGCCACCCTTACCCCGTTCGAGGGCGCGCTGCCGGACTCGCCGATCCCCGCCTACTACAGCCCGCAGAAGGAGGCCGTGCGCCAGCAGGTCAATGCCTGGCTGCGCGCCGGCAATGGCTTCGACGCGATCCTGGATGTCGACGCCCTGCTGCGCGACCCCGCGCACCCGGCGCGGATGCGGTCGGAATTCGACTCGGGCGATCACCTGCATCCCGGCGATGCCGGCTACGCGGCCATGGCCGAGGCCGCCGCGCAGTTGCTCGGCGCCACCGCAGCCGCTTCCACCTCCGCTGCGACCGACGCCGTCGACACCGACGCCGCGGCGCGCTGACGCCTTCTCTCCCCTCCCTTCCTCCTTCCCTCATCAGGAGTTCTCCATGGAATACCGTCATCTCGGCGCATCCGGCTTCAAGGTTCCCGTGCTCAGCTTCGGCACCGGCACCTTCGCCGGCACCGATCCGTTCTTCGCCACCTGGGGCAATTCGGACGTGGATCAGGCCCGGCGCCTGATCGACATCTGCCTGGAAGCCGGCGTCACCCTGTTCGACAGCGCCGACGTCTATTCCGGCGGCGCCGCCGAATCGGTGCTGGGCGCGGCGATCAAGGGCCGCCGCGACCAGGTGCTGCTCTCGACCAAGGCCGGCTTCCGCTTCGACCGGGCCGCAGCCAACAGTGTCGGTTCCTCGCGCTTCCACCTGGTGCGCGCGGTGGAAGCGGCGCTGACCCGCCTGGGCACCGACTACCTCGACCTGTTCCAGTTGCACGGCTTCGACGCGCACACGCCGGTGGAGGAAACCCTGTCCACGCTCGACGACCTGGTGCGTGCCGGCAAGATCCGCTACCTGGGCGTGTCCAACTTCTCCGGCTGGCACTTGATGAAGTCGCTGGCGGCGGCCGACCGCCACGGCTGGTCGCGCTATGTCGCGCACCAGGCCTATTACTCGCTGATCGGGCGCGACTACGAGGAGGAACTGATGCCGCTGGGCCTGGACCAGGGCGTGGGCGCGCTGGTGTGGAGCCCGCTGGGCTGGGGCCGGCTGACCGGCAAGCTGCGCCGCGGCCAGCCGCTGCCGGAGAACAGCCGCCTGCACGACAAGGCGGTCACCGAGGCCGGCCCGCCGGCGGAGGAAGAGCGCCTGTACCGGGTGATCGACGCCCTGGAAGCCATCGCCGCCGAAACCGGCCGCAGCGTGCCGCAGATCGCACTGAATTGGCTGTTGCAGCGACCGACGGTCAGCAGCGTGATCATTGGCGCACGGACCGAAGACCAGTTGCGGCAGAATCTGGGGGCGGTCGGCTGGACCCTCGATGCCGCCCACGTGCAACAGCTGGATGCGGCCAGCGCGGCGGTACCGGCGTATCCGTACTGGCACCAGCGCGGCTTCGCCGAGCGCAACCCGCGGCCGGTCTGAGCCGCGGCCGTGCCCTCCTTTCCTTCACGTCCAGGAGCCTCCATGAAAGCGGTCGCCACCCTCCATCCCCTGCCGATCGACGATCCGCAGTCGCTGCACGACCTCGACCTGCCGACGCCCCCCGCGCCCGCCGGCCACGACCTGCTGGTGCGGGTGGAGGCGGTGTCGGTCAATCCGGTGGACACCAAGGTCCGCGCCAAGGGCGCAAGCGACGGCCAGCCCAAGGTGCTGGGCTACGACGCCGCCGGCGTGGTCGAGGCGGTCGGGCCCGAGGTCGACGGTTTCGAGCCGGGCGACGAGGTCTACTACGCCGGCGACATCACCCGTGCCGGCAGCAACGCGCAGTACCAACTGGTGGATGCGCGCATCGTCGCGCGCAAGCCGGCCACGCTGGACTTCGCCCAGGCCGCGGCGCTGCCGCTGACCACACTGACCGCCTGGGAACTTCTGTTCCAGCGCATGCCGTTCGACTTCGACGACGAACACAACCGCGGCCGCCGCCTGCTGGTGATCGGCGGCGCCGGCGGGGTCGGCTCGATCGCGATCCAGTTGGCGCGGCATGCCGGCTTCGAGGTGATCGCCACCGCCTCGCGGCCGCAGACCCGCGACTGGTGCCTGCAACTCGGCGCGCACCACGTGATCGACCATCGCCAGGAGCTGGCGCCGCAGCTGCAGGCACTGGGCATCGACCAGGTGGACGCCGCGTTGAACCTGGCCGACACCGACCGCTACTGGCAGGCGCTGGGCGAGCTGCTGGCGCCGCAGGGCCACGTCGGGCTGATCGTCGAGCCGAGCGGTCCACTGCACATCGGCGACCCGTACAAGGCCAAGTGCATCGGCATCCACTGGGAAATGATGTTCGCACGCGCCCGGTTCCGCACAGACGACATGATCGAACAGCACCGCATCCTGGCACGCACCGCCAGCCTAGTGGACGCCGGCGAACTGCGCACCACCCTGACCGAGACCCTGACCCCGATCAACGCCACCACCCTGCGCGAGGCGCACCGCCGCCTGGAATCGGGCAGCACCATCGGCAAACTGGCCCTGGTCGGCTGGGGCTGAGCGGGCGGCGCAGCGATCGAAACATTGGCGCTATCGCCCCGTCGACCGTAACCGCTCCCGCTCCTGCTCCCGCTGTTGCTGTTGCTGTGCTTTCGCTTTGCTTTTGATCTACCGGGTCCCCTCGGCGCGGCAGCCACGGCGGGCGAATACCCGAAGGGCGACGCGCAGGATGCGCGTCGTTTTCCGCCGGCACATGGATGTGCCGTCGGAAAATGCCCGACGTGGCTGCGAACCTGGAGCGCGTTAGCGCGGAAGGCGCGCTGCGGGGTGTGCTTTCTTTTGGTTACTTTTCTTTGCACAAGCAAAGAAAAGTGACCCGCGCCAGCGGAAGCTGTTGCCGTTGCTCTGCTTCGAAAGCTCCAAGCTTCAAAAATACCAGCACCAGAACCAGGGCAAACGTCCACATCGACGTGAAAGCATCGCCCTACTTGCCGCCAGCCCGGTTTCACGGCACCCTGCGCCCTTCCGTACGCCTGCGTATCCACGCCATGTCGCCCGCCCCCGGCCAGCCCGACCCCACCCCCACCGCCTACCCGCACCTGTTCGCCCCGCTGGGCCTGGGCTTCACCCAGCTGCGCAACCGCATCCTGATGGGCTCCATGCACACCGGCCTGGAAGACCGCGCCCGCGACTTCCCCAAACTGGCCGCGTACTTCGCCGAACGCGCCGCCGGCGGCGTCGGCCTGATCGTCACCGGCGGCTTCGCACCGAACGTGGTCGGCTGGCTGAAACCGTTTGGCGGCAAGCTGTCCTGGCCATGGGAAGTGCGCCCGCACCGGCAGGTGACCGCCGCGGTGCACGCGCATGGCGCCAAGATCTGCCTGCAACTGCTGCACGCCGGGCGCTACGCCTACCACCCCCTGTCGGTGGCGCCGTCGAAGCTCAAGGCGCCGATCAACCCGTTCACCCCGCGCGCACTGTCGGCGCGCGGCGTCGAACGCCAGATCGACGCCTACGCGCACGCCGCCAGGCTCGCCCGCGAGGCCGGCTACGACGGCGTCGAGGTGATGGGCTCGGAAGGCTATCTGATCAACGAGTTCATCGCCCCGCGCAGCAACCGCCGCGATGACGCCTGGGGCGGCGATGCGGCCAAGCGCATGCGCTTTGCGGTGGAGATCGTGCGCCGCATCCGCGCCGCCTGCGGACCGGACTTCATCATCGTCTACCGGCTGTCGCTGGTGGACCTGGTCGAGGACGGCAGCGACTGGCAGGAGATCGTGCTGCAGGCGCAGGCGATCGAGGCCGCCGGCGCGACCCTCATCAACTCCGGCATCGGCTGGCACGAAGCACGCGTGCCGACCATCGCCACCTCGGTGCCGCGCGCGGCGTTCGCGGCGGTGACCGCCAAGCTCAAGCCGCACGTGCGGCTGCCGCTGATCGCCACCAACCGCATCAACATGCCCGACGTGGCCGAGCGCATCCTGGCCGGCGGCGGCGCCGACATGGTGTCGCTGGCGCGGCCGCTGCTGGCCGACCCGGAATGGGCGAACAAGGCGCAGCGCGGCCAGGCGCAGGCGATCAACACCTGCATCGCCTGCAACCAGGCCTGCCTGGACCACGTGTTCGAGAACAAGACCGCCAGCTGCCTGGTCAATCCGCGCGCGGCCGCCGAGACCGAACTGAACTACCTGCCGACCCGCGCGCCCAAGCGCATCGCCGTGGTCGGCGCCGGCCCGGCCGGTCTGGCCTGCGCGACCGTGGCCGCACAGCGCGGCCACCGCGTCACCCTGTTCGACAGCGCCAGCGAGATCGGCGGCCAGTTCAACGTGGCCAAGCGCATTCCCGGCAAGGAGGAATTCCACGAGACGCTGCGCTACTTCCGCCACCAGATCGACGCCACCGGCGTGGAACTGCGCCTGCACACCACCGCCGATGCGGCACTGCTGGCCGACTTCGACGAGGTGGTGCTGGCCACCGGTATCGTGCCGCGCGCGGTGGACTTCCCCGGCGCCGACCATCCCAGCGTGGTCAGCTATCTGGACGTGCTGCAGGGCCGGGTACAGGCGGCGGACAAGGTGGCGATCATCGGCGCCGGCGGCATCGGCTTCGATGTCGGCGAGTTCCTGGTGCACGCCGGCGAGTCGACCGCGCTGGACCCGGCGCGGTGGATGGCCGAATGGGGCGTGGACCCGCAGTTCGAAGGCCGCGGCGCGCTGTGCAAGCCGCGCCCGGAGCCG
>NZ_AQOI01000314.1:0-2283 GCF_000364665.1 Xanthomonas sp. SHU 199 | reverse complement strand
TCGGGCGGCGCCTTGGGCGCGGTGGACGACGCGGTGGTCGCGGCGCCGTCGGCCGGCTTGGGCGTGGGCTGGCGGTCGCACCCGGCCAGCAGGGCGGCAGCGGCGAACAGCGGGAACAGCAGGCGCATGGCGGTCATGCAAGGTCTCCAATCTCGGTGTAGAGGTCGCCGACGCGACGCTTGAGCACGTCGCGCAACGGCAGGCGCAGTTCGTCCAGCGCGCGGCACGCCGCCTGGCCCAGGGCGTCGTCGCGGCACGGCAGATAGGTCTCGACGACAGGGATGCGCAGTTGGCAATTCTCGTACAGCTCGGCCACCGGCACGTCGCTCAGGTCGCGAGCCAGCATCCAGTCGCCCTGCTCGGTACGACTGAGCAGGCGGATGCGCTCCAGTTCGCACAGCAGTTCCTGCACCAGCGAATCGGTCAGCATCGGCTCCAGTTCCAGGAGTTGGTCCTCCTGCAGCCCCTTGCCCTGCCTGCGCGCCTGCGCGAAGCGGCCGAGCAGGCGCAGCAGGCCATAGATCTCATAGCCGGCGGGCAGGCGCATCGAGGCCGGCTGGTAGCGGAAGGCGGCGATCGAAGAGGACACCGAGGCACCGAGCAGGATCGCGATCCAGCTCAGGTAAATCCACAGCAGGAAGATCGGCACGAACGCGACCGTGCCGTAGATGCGCTGGTACGACTGGAAGCTGCCCAGGTACAGGCTCAGGCCCCACTTCACCAGCTCCAGCAGCAGCACCGCCAGCAGTGCACCCGGCACCGCATGGCGTAGCTTGACCGTGTGATGCGGCACCACCCGGTACACCAGGGTGATGCAGACGAATTCGATCAGCACCGGCGCCACGCTCAGCACCACCTGCGCCAGCAGCCGGCCCTCGCTGGTCTTGAACAGCGGCAGCGCGAAGAACCGCGCCGACACCGCCAGCGACGCCGCGGCCAGCAGCGCGCCGAGGGTCAGCACGGTCCAGTACACCAGGAAGCGGGTCAGCTGCGGCCGCGCCGACACCACCCGCCAGATCTGGTTGAAGGTCTGCTCGACGCTGTTGAGGGTGATCAGCAGCGAGACCACCAGCGCGATCACGCCGGCGGTGGTCAGTTGCCCGGCGCTGGCCGAGAACTGCCGCAGGTAGGACTCCACCGAACGCGCCGCGGCCGGCACGAAGTTGGAAAAGATGTAGTCGCTGAGCTGGTCGCTCCACTTGTCGAACACCGGGAACGCCGACAGCACCCCGAACACCACCACCGCCAGCGGCACCAGCGCGAAGATGGTGGTGTAGGCCAGCGAGGCCGCGGCCTGGAACAGGCGGTCGTCGAGGAAGCGCCGCCACAGGAAGCCGGCGAAGCTGCGCATGCGCGCGCGGTCGCGCAGGCGATCGGCCCAGAGATTGACGGTGTCCAGCGGCTGCATCGGGCAAGGGTACCCGATGCGCATGGACGCCGGCATCGTCGATACTGGCGGTCGTTCCGATCCACGAGAGGGCCGCATGGCCGAGATTCTGGTCCTGTACTACAGCCGCGGCGGCTCGGTGGCGCGCCTGGCGCGGCAGATCGCGCGCGGCGTCGGCGAGGTGCCGGGCATGGCCGCGCGCCTGCGCACCGTGCCGCCGGTGGCGGCGGTCACCCAGACCAGCGCACCGCCGGTGCCCGACAGCGGCGCGCCGTACGTGGACGCCAGCGACCTGCGCGAGTGCGTGGGCCTGGCGCTGGGCAGCCCGACCCGCTTCGGCAACATGGCCGCGCCGGTCAAGCACTTCATCGACGGACTCGGCGCCGACTGGGCCAGCGGCACGCTGGCCGGCAAGCCGGCGGCGGTGTTCACCTCGACCGCGTCGCTGCACGGCGGCCAGGAAGCCACCCTGCTGTCGATGCACCTGCCGCTGCTGCACCACGGCTGCCTGATCGTCGGCATTCCCTACACCGAACCGCTGCTCAGCAGCACCCGCAGCGGCGGCACGCCGTACGGCGCCAGTCACGTCGCCGGCGCCGACGACGATCCGCAGCCCAGCGAGGAAGAAGCGCAGCTGGCGCGCGCGCTCGGCCGGCGCCTGGCCGAGATCGCGCAGCGACTGGCGGCGCCATGAGCGGCGTGCGCCTGCGGGTGGCGCTGGGGGCGACGCTGCTGGCGTTGGCGGCACTGTTCGCGACCTGGTTCCACGACGATCGCCACCGTCTCGCCGCCCTGCTGGTGTTCGCGCTGCCGCCGCTGTTGCTGGCCGTGGGCGTGCTGCGCGGCTCGGCAGTGGCACGATTCTGGAGCGGCGTCGGCGCGCTGCTGTGGTTCAG
>NZ_AQOI01000313.1:0-2785 GCF_000364665.1 Xanthomonas sp. SHU 199 | reverse complement strand
CCCCCCCGCCACAGCGTGGCTACGGCTGGGCGGAACTGCTGCTGGCGCTGCTGGTGGTGGGCCTGTCCAGCGCGCCGGGCATCCGCGCACGCTTCGCCCGCCGCCGCGGCGCGGCCGGGCGCGACTGAGCGGCCGTACCGCCGCGCCCGGTATCATGGACGGCCTGCGCGGCCACGGCCGCGCCCCGACATGCTTCTAGGAACGGCAATGGAAGAACTCCTGATCGTCACCACCGGCGGCACGATCGACAAGATCTACTTCGACGACAAGTCCGACTACCAGATCGGCGACCCGCAGATCGGCCAGATCCTCAAGGAACTGGGCGTGACCTTCCGCTTCACGGTGATCCCGATCATCCGCAAGGATTCGCTGCACATCACCGACGAAGACCGCGAGCTGATCCGCGCCACCATCGCCGCGCAGTCCGCGCGCCACGTGCTGATCACCCACGGCACCGACTCGATGGTGCAGACCGGCAAGGTGCTGCAGGCGATCGAGGGCAAGACCATCGTGATGACCGGCGCGCTGAACCCGGCGCGCTTCCGCGGCTCCGACGCCGAGTTCAACATCGGCTGCGCGGTCGGCGCAGTGCAGTCGCTGCCGGCCGGCGTCTACATCGCCATGAACGGGCGCATCTGGGATCCGCAGAAGGTGCGCAAGAACGTGGCGGCGAACCGTTTCGAAGCGGCCTGAGCGGCGACGATGTCCAAGGCCACGCGCGCAACCAAGGCGCTGGATGCGGCCGGCGTCGTCTACCGGCTGCATCCCTACGACTACGAAGCCGAAGCCGGTGCCAAGGGCCTGCAGGCCGCACAGGCGCTGGGCCTGCCGCCGGAGCGGGTGCTGAAGAGTCTGATGGCCTGGGTCGATACGCGCGCGGTCTGCGTGGTGGTCCCGTCCGACCGCCGCGTGCAGTTGAAGAAACTGGCCGCCGCCGCGGGCGGCAAGGCGGCGCGGATGATGGAGGCCGCCGAGGCCGAGCGCCGCACCGGCTACAAGGTCGGCGGCATCAGTCCGCTGGGCCAGCAGCGGCCTGCGCCGGTGCTGATCGAGCAAACGGCACTGGGCGCAGGCAGCGTCTGGTTCAACGCCGGGCAGCGCGGCCTGCTGCTGGAAATGGAGGCCGCGCAGGTGCTCGACGCACTGCAGGCACGTGCCTGCGACCTGTGCGAGTGAGGCGCGTCAGTAACTCGCGGTCGCACTCACGCCCGCCACCGCGGTGACCGCCTTGATCCGCACGTAATAGAGCCCGGCCGGCAAGGTCAGCGTGCAGCGCTCGGTGGTACCGGCGGCGACCGACCGGCAACCGTATGCGGTATCGGTCGGCAGGGCGCCCGCGCGCAGGTACAGATCGGCATTGCCGCTGCCACCGCTCAGGGCCAGCGTCAGCGCAGACGTGCCGGCGGGCACGGTGATCTGGTAGTACAGCGACGTTCCCGCCTTGAGCGACAGGTTTGCCATCGGCACGCCACGCACCAGCGTCTGCGCCTTCACTGTCGCCGCCACCGCCGCACCCGCATTGACCAGCCCTGCACCGCAGCCGGCAGTGCACGCCACCGGCAGCGGGCTGGCGGTGGCCTTCAGCCGGGCCTCCAGTTCCGCCGGCGTCAGCGGATTCAGCGCTGCCGACAGCACCAGCGCGGCGACGCCGGCCACGTGCGGCGCCGCCATCGAGGTGCCGCTGTAGGACGCATACGCCGGCGCCCCCGGCCCCAGCGTGCCGGTATTGAGCGTGGACAGGATGCCCTGTCCGGGAGCGGCAATGTCCACGCCCGCCCCATAGTTGGAAAAACTGGCACGGGCGCCGGCGGAGGTGGTCGCGGCCACCGCGATCACGTTCGGACAGTTGGCGGGCACGCTGCCGGCGACATCGCTGTTGCTGTTGCCCGCAGCGACGACGACGCTGGTCCCGCGCGCAACCGCACTCGCGATCGCCCCTGCCATCGTCGGCGAACAGCTTCCGGCGGCACCCAGCGACAGGTTGATGACCTGCGCCGGCGTCGGGTTGGCGGGAACGCCAGCGATGGTGCCGCCGGACGCCCAGACGATGGCGTCGGCGACATCGGAGAGATAACCACCGCATTTACCCAGCACACGCACCGGCAGGAGCTTCGCGTTGAAGGCGACGCCGGCGACACCGGCGGCATTATTGGTGACCGCGGCGATGGTGCCGGCCACATGCGTGCCGTGCCAACTCGAACTCGCCCCCGGGGTGCCGGCACCGCAGGTATTGGCGGGATAGCCATCGCCCGGATCGGCGGCGTCACGGTCGCGGCCGCCGCCATCGCCGGCCACCAGGGGATCGCTGATGAAGTCGTAGCCCGGCAACACGTTCGCAGCCAGATCCGGATGTGCGGTGATGCCGGTATCGAGCACTGCGACCACCACACCCTTGCCCGTCGCCAGATCCCAGGCCGGGCGCACATTGATCGTCGCCGTACCGGTTCCGAACGCCCATTGTTGGGACAGGCCAGGATCGTTCGGGACCAGCGAGGGGCGCAACAGCACATCGACCTCCACGCGCGCGACGGCCGGATCGGCGGCCAGGCGCCGCATCAGCGTCTCCGCCTCGACGCGATCCAGGCTGCGATCGGCGGCGATGACGTCGGCACCGGTCGCCAGGCGCCGCAACGATGCCAGGCCGAGGGCACGGCCGCGCCGGGCCGGCAACATGCGCGCGGCCTCCGCCAGCGGTGCCGCGCGCGAGGCCAGCGCAGGCGCGGCGCCATCGCGATAGGTGACGATGAAACGCTGTGGATTCGGCGTCGTCGCCAGCGCCTGCAAT
>NZ_AQOI01000312.1:0-5221 GCF_000364665.1 Xanthomonas sp. SHU 199 | reverse complement strand
GCGGCGGTGCCGGCGGCTGCCAGCAGCAAAAGGCACGCGGCGCTGCGGCGCCGAAGCACGCTGTACTCGAACATGAGACTCCCCCCGGGCTGTACACGTGGCGCAGTCGGCCGTCCACCGCGCAGGTTCGAACGTGGCGGTGCAGGCCGCAGCCACCGCGTACGCGACAGCCCCAGGACGGTCCTGCACCGCGGATAGCGGCAAGGCGCGGATCGGGTGGAGGGCGCAAGCGGCGCAATGGGCAGATCTGTGATCGGCGACGAGCCCGGCTGCGGAATGCATCAAGACGACCGGACCAGGGCGGCCGGACGCGGCACAAACAAAAAAGCCCCGCGCCGAAGCGCGGGGCGACCGAGAGTGGCGGCGGCGGCGTCCTGGCCGACCGCTGCGATCCGGCACCGGGAGGTGCGCGGCGGCCATGGCGCGGCCGCCGCGACGGAGTGCCTCAGTAGTCGGCCTTCAGGCTGACACCGGAGAACGTGCTGTACGCCTTCACCCGCACGTAGTAGGTGCCGGCCTGCGGGGAGTTGAAGGTGCAGCTCTCGTTGTTGCCGTTCTTGTACGGACGGCAGTCGTAGGCCGAGTCGGTCGGCGCGCTGCCGAAGCGCACGTACAGGTCGGCATCGCCGCTGCCGCCGGAGGTGGTGACCACCAGGCTGCTGGCGCCGGACGGCACCTTGACCGTGTAGTTCAGCGAGGAACCGCTGTTGGCGCTGAGGTTGGTGACCGCCACGCCGTCCTGCAGTTCGTTGCTGCTGCCGCCACCACCGCCACCACCGCTGCTGCCGCCATTCAACGCCGCGGTGACCGCCGCGTTGGCGTCGAGCAGGCCGGCGCCGCAACCCTGCGAGCAGGAGAAGCTGGCCGCGGTGTTCTTGATGGTGCTTTCCACCTGCGCCGGGGTCAGCGCCGTCGGCGCCACCGACTGCATCAGCGCGACCACGCCGGCCACGTGCGGGGTCGCCATCGAGGTGCCGTTGTACGAGGCGTAGCTCGGGTTGCCCGGGGTGGTGGTGCCGTCGTTGAGCGTGGACAGGATGTTCGAGCCCGGCGCGGAGATGTCGATGCCCGCGCCGTAGTTCGAGTAGCTGGCCTTGGCCCGCGACGAGGTGGTCGCCGCCACCGCGATCACGTTGTTGCAGTTGGCCGGCACCGAGCTGGACACGTTGGTCGAGCTGTTGCCCGCCGCCACCACCACCGTGGTGCCGCGGCTGACCGCGCCGTTGATGGCGTTCTGGTAGGTGCTCGAGCAGGTGCCGCTGCCGCCCAGCGACATGTTGATGACTTCGGCCGGGTTCTGGTTGGTCGGCACGCCGCTGACGGTGCCGCCGGAGGCCCAGGTGATCGCATCGGCGATGTCGGAGGTGTAGCCGCCGCACTTGCCGAGCACGCGCACCGGCAGGATCTTGGCCTTGAACGCGGTGCCGGCCACGCCGGTGCCGTTGTTGGTGATCGCGGCGATGGTGCCGGCCACATGGGTGCCGTGCCAGCTGGAATTGGAGGCGGGCGAACCGGAGTAGCACTCGCCGGCAGCGGCCCAGTCGCCTTCGTCGGCCGGGTTGCTGTCGCGGCCGTTGCCGTCGCGCGCCGAATCCGCATCGCTGATGAAGTCGTAGCCCTGCAGGACGTTGGCGTTGAGATCCGGGTGGCTGGTGATGCCGGTGTCGATCACCGCCACGACCACGCCGTCGCCGCTGGCCTTGTCCCAGGCCGAGCGCACGTTGATGCCGGCGTTGGTGGTGCCGAAGGCCCACTGGTCGCCCAGGCGCGGATCGTTCGGAGTCAGCGCGATGGTCATGCGCTGGTCGACCTCGACGTATTCGACGTTCGGGTCGGCGGCGATCTGCCGCATCAGCGTCTCGGCCTCGGCGCGGTCCAGCGGACGGCTGGCCTTGACCACTTCCGGACCCACCGCCAGGCGGCGCAGGCTGGTCAGGCCGAGCGCGCGGCCGTTCTTGGCCGGCAGCGCGGCGGCGGCCGACTGCAGCGTCGCGCGCAGCGCCGCCGAGGGCGCCGCAGCGGCGGCGGACGCGCTGGAGATGCTGACCGGCGCGGCATCGCGGGTCTTGACGATGAAGCGCTGCACGGTCGGCTCGGAAGACAGGCCGGAGAGGTTCACGTCACCGGCGAAGGCTGGGGTGGCCAACAGCAGGGAGGTGAGAGCGGACGCGCCCAGCACGACCAGCCACGGACGCTGGCGCGACCCACGATGCGACATTTCGGACATTCGGACTTCCTTTCGGTTGAGTAGCCGCCTGATGGCGGTGTTCCGCGCCGCACCGGTCCGGTCGAAACCTGAACCTGGCGTGCGTTGCGAGCCCGGTCGGATGGCGTGTTGCCGACCATTCATCGACGCTAGCTCAGTACAAGCGCGTATGGAGCAGGGTGTGACGGAAATCCGTTGTACAAAACGAAGAAATGCAATGAACGTCGATGTCATAAAGAGAGCTACACCTCATTTTTGCTGCAGTGCAGCATGAAAAGACGCCAGACTCGGCAAATCAGGGGCAGATTTTTGGCTCCCGCGCGACACACGGGACAAGAAAAGGAGACAGTGGATACAGACGACAGAGGTTGCCTGCATGGCAGCGCCATACATCGGGACGGACACGGAATGTCCGGGGAGCGGATTCCCGGGAAGGCGCGATGCGGAGGCGGGGCGGCGACACATCGCACGCCCCGGCGCACCAGCGCGGACGTCGCCGGCGATGGTCGACGCTGTCGGACCATGCGCCAAGTGGCATGAGGTCCATTCGCCAGGGCAGCCAACGGCCGCCCCAGCGTTGGGCGCTCGGCTCAGCCCAGCCGCACCAGCCAGCCGTGGCGGTCGGCCACGCGGCCGTACTGGATGTCGGTGAGTTCCTGGCGCAGCGACAGCGTCACCGGGCCGGCGGGCGCGGTCAGGTCGCCGACCGCGAAGTCCTTGCCCTTGAGCTGGCCGATCGGGGTCACCACCGCGGCGGTGCCGCACGCGAACACCTCGGCGATCTCGCCCGAGGCCACGCCGTCGCGCCACTCGTCGATGCTCACCTGCCGCTCCACCACCTGCATGCCGCGGTCGCGGGCCAGTTGCAGGATGCTGTCGCGGGTGATGCCTTCCAGGATGCTGCCCGACAGCGCCGGGGTGACCAGACTACCGTCGCGCATCACCAGGAACACGTTCATGCCGCCCAGTTCCTCGATGTACTTGCCCTCGACCGGATCGAGGAACAGCACCTGCGAGCAGCCCTGCGCCTGCGCCTGCTGCTGCGGCAGCAGCGAGGCGGCGTAGTTGCCGCCGCACTTGGCCGCGCCGGTGCCGCCCTTGGCGGCACGCGCGTAGTCGGTGGACAGCCAGATCGCCACCGGCGCCACGCCCTTGGCGAAATAGGCACCGGCCGGGCTGGCGATGACGTAGTAGCCGGCCTTCTGCGCGGCGCGCACGCCCAGGAAGGCCTCGTTGGCGATCATGAACGGACGGAAATACAGGCTGGTCTCCGGCGCCGACGGCACCCACGCCGCATCCACCGCGATCAGCTGCCGCAGCGATTCCACGAACAGCTCCACCGGCAGCTCCGGCAGCGCCAGGCGCTGCGCCGAGCGCTGCAGGCGCTTGCCGTTGGCCTCCGGGCGGAAGGTCCAGATCGAGCCGTCGGCATGGCGATAGGCCTTGATGCCTTCGAAGATCTCCTGGCCGTAGTGCAGCACCGAGGCGGCCGGATCCAGCGCCAGCGGACCGTAGGCGCGCACTTCGGCGTCGTGCCAGCCCTGCTCGCGGCTCCATTCGATGGCGACCATGTGGTCGGTGAAATAGTTGCCGAAGCCCGGCGCGGCGAGGATCTGCGCGCGCGCCTCGGCGCTGCGCGCGGCGGTGGACGGGGTCAGGCGGAACTGCGTGGACGGCTCGGTAGCGGACACCGGGAATTCCTGTGGTAGTCGAGGGATGGCCAGGGCCGCAGCGTCGTGGCGACGGCAGCGGCGGCGCCCGATCGGGCTCCGTCGCGACGCGCGAGGCGTCGCGCGCGGGTCAGAGCATGCCGGTTTCCAGGCGCGCGGCCTCGGACATCATATGCCGGCCCCACGGCGGATCGAACACCAGCTCGACGTCGGCCTCGGCGATGGTCGGGATCATTTCCAGCTTGCTGCGCACGTCGTCGACCAGGATCTCGCCCATGCCGCAGCCGGGCGCGGTCAGCGTCATCTTGACCTCGACGGTGCGCTGGCCATCCTCGCGCGCATGCATGGTCACGTCGTAGATCAGGCCCAGATCGACGATGTTGAACGGGATCTCGGGGTCGAAGCAGGTGCGCAACTGCTGCCAGATCAGGGCTTCGACCTGCTCGTCGCCGGCATCCTCGGGCAGTTCCAGCCCCGGCGGCGGCTCCTTGCCGATGGCGTCGCCGTCCTTGCCGGCGATGCGGAACAGATTGCCCTCCACGAACACCGTGTAGCTGCCGCCCAGGGCCTGTGTGATATAGCCGTAGCTGCCGGCGGGCAGGGTCACCGCGTCGCCCTGCGGCACCATCACCGCGGCGCAATCGCGTTCGAATTGGACAGGTTCGCTGCTGCGTGAGTACATGGGGGCGATATGGGGCCAGGCCCCGCCGGTGCAAGTCGTGCAGTTTATCCGAGTGCGCGGGGGGCGCGCCGGAAGTATCCTGTACGCCTTCTCCGGGAACATCGAATGCCGCCTTCCTCCACGCCGGCCAGGCCCTCGCACTGGCTGTGGCCCCTGTTGCTCGCCATGGGCTGTTTCACCGCGCTGATCGCCTGGTTGCTGGTGGCGCTGTCGCTGGGTCGCCAGGCCGGCTGGATGGCCGTGGTGGTGGCGCTGGAGATCGTCTGGATGCTGCGTTTGGGCAACCTGCCGCGCGGCCTGCTGCGCATCGCCGTGGCGATGAGCGCCACGGTGCTGGTGATCGTCGCCGCCAACTGGGGCATCGCCGCTGCGCAGATGGGCGCGGGGCTGGGCCTGAACGTCTGGGATTCGTCGCTGAAGATGGGCGCCCACTACGCCTGGACCCTGACCGTGCTGGCCAACAGCCCGGGCGACCTGCTGTGGCTGGGCATCGGCGTGGCCACGGCGTATTTCAGCGCGCGCTGAGCACGGCCGGAGCGCGGCGGACGCCGCTGGCATGGCGATGGTGGTTGCGGCCTGACAACGCCCCGATCATCCGCCTTCGCCATGAAGCGCATCGTTTTTGTGGGAGCGGCTTCAGCCGCGATGGGCGTTACCGGTAAC
>NZ_AQOI01000311.1:0-848 GCF_000364665.1 Xanthomonas sp. SHU 199 | reverse complement strand
CAAGTTGTTGTTCTGAAAAGAATAAATGCGATTGGCGCTTTTTTGTCCAACTCGTGGCAGAGGCTTGTGAGTCCGTCTTCACGGCGTGGAGCATGCCCTTCATGCACAGCTTTATCCACAGCAGGTGTGGATAAATTCGATTCCCCAAGCACGGCGGCCATTTACGACCGGTTTATCACTTTGCGGGCAGCAATCGCGCGCAACTCCCGACCCCCGGAACCCACTTTGCGGCGGCCGCTAGGGCGTGTCACCGATCCCCGAGCATGCCGCGCCGTGATTGCGCGTGCCTGTGGCAAGGAAGAGCGAGGAAGTGGACGTCCGTCCACGCCCGAGCGATGACGCGGCCACGGGCGTGCGCAACCGCGGCCCTTCGGGTTGGGTCTGGCAGGCGCGCAGCCGGCGCCGCGCAGCTTGACCTGACGGCCAGTTAGGCGCTGCGCCCGCAACGCCGGCTGCGCGCCTGCCAGACCCAACGCGGCATGCTCGGGGATTGGTGACACGCCCTAGACTAGGTGGATGCCCTCCCCCGCCGCCACGCTCCGCGTCGCCCTGCCCGTCCCCTTGCCGCAGCTGTTCGACTACCTGCCGCCGCCCGGCGGGGCGGTCGCCGACGGCGACGTCGGCCGCCGGGTGCAGGTGCCGTTTGGCAATCGCGAACTGAGCGGGGTGGTGGCGGCGATCGGCCAGGTCGAGGACGCCGACGGCCTGCGCGCGGCGTTGGCCTGGCTGGACCCGGTGCCCCTGCTCCATGGCGAACTGGCCGAGTCGCTGCGCTGGCTGGCGCGCTACAGCCACGCGCCGCTGGGCGAGGTGCTGGCGACCGCCCTGCCGGTGCCGTTGCGCCGCGG
>NZ_AQOI01000310.1:0-3474 GCF_000364665.1 Xanthomonas sp. SHU 199 | reverse complement strand
CACTGCCGAGCGAAGCCCCGCGCGCGCAGGCCTGGCATGCGCCGGCGCCCGAACGCGAGGCGCGCGCGCCGCAGATGCCGCGCGAGGCGATGCGTGCGCCGATGCCGGAACCGCGCCAGGAGCAGCGTCAGGAACAACGCCAGGAGCAGCGCGTGGCCCGCTTCTCCCCGCCTCCGCGCATACCCGAGCCGCGGCCGGCCGAGTCGCATCCGGCACAACGCCCGGCACCCGCCCACCACGACGGGCACCACGATCACGACCATCACGAAAGCTGAGCGCAGCGCGGGGGCGGGAGCATGCCGCTCCCGCGGGCCTGCCTCAGCCGAGGCGGTTCAGCGCTTCGGCCAGTTCGTCGGCCAGCGGGGCATTCAATAGATAAGGTGTCTTGCCGTCGTCCAGGCTGAATTCCAGCGAGGCGGCATGCAGGAACAGGCGCTTGAGCCCGATCTGCTCGCGCAGGCGCTTGTTCACCGCCGGATCGCCGTACTTGTCGTCGCCGGCGACCGGATGTCCCAGATGCTGGGCGTGCACGCGGATCTGATGGGTGCGGCCGGTCTCGATCCGCACCTCGCAATAGGAATGCCCGCCGCGCCGCTCCAGCACCCGGAAGTGGCTCAGCGACGGCTTGCCGGCCGCGTTCACCTGCACGTGGCGCTCGCCGCCCTGGCGCAGGCCGATGTGCAGCGGCGCGTCCACGCTCATGGTGCCGTCGGGCATGCGCCCGACCAGCAGGGTCAGGTAGCGCTTGCTAATGCCGCGGCCCTGGACCCGGTCGTCCTCGCGCATCAGCGCCTGCAATTCGGTCAGCGCCGAGCGCTTCTTGGCCACGATCAGCAGCCCGGAGGTGTCGCGGTCGAGCCGGTGCACCAGCTCCAGCGACTGATTGGGACGCAGCGCACGCAGCGTCTCGATGGCGCCGAAACTGATTCCGCTGCCGCCGTGGCTGGCGACGCCCGAGGGTTTGTTCAGCGCCAGCAGCCGCGCGTCCTCGTAGACGATCGCCGCCTCCAGCCGGGCCATGAACGCCTCCGGCGGCGCGCTCTTCTCGCCCTCCTCGGTCAGCCGCACCGGCGGGATGCGCACCTCGTCGCCGGCCTCGAGCTTGCGCTCGGCCTTGGTGCGGCCGCCGTTGACCCGCACCTGGCCGCTGCGCATCAGCTTGTAGATCAGGCTGCGCGGCGCGCCCTTGAGCTGGCCGAGCAGGAAATTGTCTACGCGCTGTCCGGCCCTGTCTTCCGGGACCTTGAGAATGCGCACCGCGCTGGTCGCGACATCGCGCGGCTTTGGAGGGATCGGGGGGGAAGTCATCAGGCAGTTTATTCTGTTACACTCGGGGGGCGAGATAAGGGTTTGATTTCGTTGGAAGTTAGTTGAGGGCCAGAAGCCCGGCTTACGACGATTCCGGCACAGTGCGCGACCACCGCCCCCGGGGCGGCCATGTTAGCGGCTCACCGGCCTACCCGGCCATCGCCGGATGCCGCAAGCGTCCGCGCTGAACATGCCCCGTGCGGCGCCCAGCCTGGCTGGAGTCGCCGCCGGTCCTGAACCACCTAAAAGCAAGAAGCGCTCCCGCGGCTCGCCGTGGTGTCGTAGCGCTGGAAACCCAAGACGCCCACCCCGCGCCTGCGCGATGGGCGACGAAGCGTGACCAGAAGCGAAACCCCATGGCGTTCCGCGCGGTAGCAGCGCGAGGAACGCAACAATGAAGCGAATGCTGATCAACGCCACGCAGGCAGAAGAACTGCGTGTGGCCATCGTGGACGGCCAGACCCTGTACGACATCGACATCGAGCAGCCGTCCAAGGAACAGAAGAAGTCCAACATCTACAAGGGCCGCATCACCCGGCTCGAACCCTCGCTGGAAGCGGCCTTCGTCGAATACGGCGGCGAGCGCCACGGCTTCCTGCCGCTGAAGGAAATCTCCCGCGATTACTTCCAGGCCGGCGTCGACCACAACAAGGCGACGATCCGCGAACTGCTGCGCGAGGGCCAGGAAGTCGTGGTCCAGGTGGATAAGGAAGAGCGCGGCAACAAGGGCGCGGCCCTGACCACGTTCATCTCCCTGGCCGGCCGCTACATGGTGCTGATGCCGAACTCGCCCAGCGCCGGTGGCGTCTCGCGCCGCATCGAGGGCGAGGACCGCGCCGCGCTGAAGGAAGCGCTGGACAAGCTGAACATCCCCGACGACATGGGCGTGATCATCCGCACCGCCGGCGTCGGCCGCGATGCCGAAGAGCTGCAGTGGGACCTGGACTACCTGCTGCAGGTGTGGAAGTCGATCGCCGAGGCCGCCCTGGCCAAGCCGGCGCCGTTCCTGATCTACCAGGAATCGCGGCTGATCATCCGCGCCCTGCGCGACTACCTGCGCGCCGACATCGGCGAGATCCTGGTCGACACCGCCGAGATGTACGGCGACGCCCAGGAGTTCATGCAGCAGGTGATGCCGCAGAGCCTGCGCAAGCTCAAGCACTACACCGACGACATCCCGCTGTTCAACCGCTTCCAGATCGAGTCGCAGATCGAGGCCGCCTACGAGCGCAGCGTGCGCCTGCCGTCCGGCGGCTCGATCGTGGTCGACCAGACCGAGGCGCTGACCGCGGTGGACGTCAACTCCTCGCGCGCCACCAAGGGCAGCGACATCGAGGACACCGCGTTCCAGACCAACCTGGAGGCGGCCGAAGAGGTCGCGCGCCAGCTGCGCCTGCGCGACCTCGGCGGCCTGGTGGTCATCGACTTCATCGACATGGCCTCCAACAAGCACCAGCGCGAGGTCGAGAACCGCCTGCAGAACGCGCTCAAGTACGACCGCGCGCGGGTGCAGATCGGCCGCATCTCGCGCTTCGGCCTGCTGGAGATGAGCCGCCAGCGCCTGCGTCCGTCGCTGGGCGAGTCCAGCCAGATCGTCTGCCCGCGTTGCGACGGCCACGGCCGCATGCGCAGCGTCGAGTCGCTGTCGCTGTCGATCATCCGCGTCGCCGAAGAGCACGCGATGAAGGAGAACACCGGGCAGGTCCTGGTCCAGGCCCCGGTGGAAATCGCCAACTACCTGCTCAACGAGAAGCGCCGCGCGCTCAGCGAGATCGAGAAGCGCCACGACGCGCCGATCGTGATCGTCGCCGACGAGCAGCTGCACACCCCGCACTACGAAGTGACCCGCCTGCGCGAGAACGAGCTGGGCGAGGAAAGCACCAAGCCCAGCTACCAGCGCGGCACCCCGCGCAAGCTGCCGGTGCACGCGCTGACCAAGGCGCAGCTGAACATCCCGGCGCCTGCGGTGACCAATGTGAAGCACTCGCAGCCGGCCCCGGTGCGCGAAGTGGTCGAAGAACCGGTGGCCGCACCGGCACCGGCGCCCGTGGTTGCGCCGGTCCCGGTCGCGCCGCCGGCCACCGGCGTGGTCGGCTGGCTGAAGCGCATCTTCGGCGCCGGCGAGAGCCCGGCCCCGGCTCCGGCCGCCGCCGAGCCGGCACAGCG
>NZ_AQOI01000309.1:0-2482 GCF_000364665.1 Xanthomonas sp. SHU 199 | reverse complement strand
AGACCCTTATTTGACACAAGCGGCTTCAGCCGCGACAGCGGCGTTACCGGTCGGCCTGTGTCGCGGCTGAAGCCGCTCCTGCGGGAAACCACGCGAATCGGCTCAACCACGGGGCGCCAGCAAGGACGCCATTGACAAGCGACACACACCGCGTCATTAATTAACTAATTCGTTAATTAGCTAATCTCCGATGTCCATCGACCGCGTCTTCGAAGCCCTCGCCTCGCGCCCGCGCCGCGAGATCCTGGCCTACCTGTCGGCACAGGAACTCACGGCCGGCGAGATCGGGCAGCGCTTCGCGATGAGCGCGCCGGCGATCTCGCGGCATCTGTCCGTGCTGGAAGCGGCCGGGCTGGTGGCGAGCGAGCGTCGCGGCCAGTTTGTGGTCTACCGGCTCACCCCCGACAACCTGGTCAACACTCTCAGCGGTTTCGCCTTCGAGATCTGCCCCAGCGCCGGCCCGCTCAAACGCGAGTCGCGCAGGCAGGCCAAGCGCACCGCCTGATCCTTCCGCCACGGCAACAGGAGTCCGCCGATGACCGCCGCACCGCTCAGCGAACACGCCGCCGCACAGACCGGATTCCCCTCGGTGCGCCTGCCCTCCTACAGCGGTGGCTTGCCGGTGGAGGTCATCCTGATCGCCCAGCTCGGCGTCGGCGCCGGCGATCCGCTGATCGCCCAGGCCTGCCTGCGCCAGCGCGCGCATCCGCAGTTCCGCGACGCGCTGGACGAACCCTCGGCGCGCCTGGCCGGCACCGATTTCGGCAACGGCGAGTCGACCGCGCTGTATTCGTTCGCGGTCGGCAGCGGCGGCCATCCGTTCCATTGCCATGCCGGGCATCGCATGTTCACCGCGATCACCGGCAGCGGCGGCGCGTTGCTGCGTTTCAGCACCGCCTCGCCGGCGCAGCTGGAGCAAGATCCGCAGCATTTCCTCGCCGCGCTGCGGCATGTCGAATTGCCTGCCGACTGCCTGTTCAGCGTGCGCTTCGGCGGCGGCACCTGGCACCAGTTCGCGCCGCTGCGTGCGCAGTCCGGGCATCCGGCGTTCTTCGCCCTGTCCTGCCACAGCGACGAAGCCGGCGGCACGCTGGCCGAGGACGTGCGCGCGAAGGTGCTGGCCGGCACTGCCGATATCGCCACGCTCACCGAATTGCTGCCGGCGCCGGTCGCGACCCTGCTGGCGTCGCCGCAGGCGCAGGGGCTGGCCGTACCGACCGTGCGATTGTCGCTGGCGGCCTCGCCGGGCAGCCGGCGCCTGGCTTGGTGTGCCAGCCTGCGCGCCCTCAGCGGGCGCCTGCGGCAGCGGCTGGGTGCCTGGCGACATCCGGCCGGCTTCGCGGCACTGGCGCCGCGCCTGTCGCGGGCGCGGGTGACGCCGCAGTTGCTGCCCGGCTCGCTGCTCGAACCGCAGCTGCCCGCGCACCATCACCAGGACAGCGTGCGGCTGACGGTGCCGGCGCAGGCGCTGCGGCCACTGGGAGCGCATGCGCTGATGACGGCGTTGCTGGACGGTTTCCTGCAGCACCCGCCGCGCGGCGTGACCTGGCTGATGCGCCTGCGCAACGTGCTGGTGGCGCCGCTGCGGCTGCGCACCTCGCCGCTGGGCTGCCCGGTGTCCTCGCTGCTGTCGCCGCAGCGCGATCAACTGTTTGCCGGGCGGTTCCCGGTGCTGGCGCAGGCGTCATCAGCACAAGCGCGACGCGTGCAGGTGCTGCTCGGTGCCGACGATCGCCACCTGGTGTTCCGCAGTTGCGTCGGGGTGACGCTGCGCGACGACGGCAGCGCCGAACTGAGCCTGGAAACGCGGGTGGCCTGCCGCAACCGCTTCGGGCACCTGTACATGGCACTGATCGCCGCCGCGCATCGCCGCTACATTGCCCCGACGCTGCTGCGCGCGGCCGCGGAGGCGCTGCTGCTGCCCATCGCCGAGCATGCCGGGCCGGATGCGGTCGCGCCGATGCATTGAGCGCGTCATCACCCCGCCTTAGCCGACGCCTCCCTAGCCTGCGCCTTCCCCCCAAGAGGAAGGCCCATGCCCCAGCTCCGCATCCGCATCACCGGCAGCGAGGACGATGCCCGCGCCATCATCAACCTGCTGTCGAGCCTGGACGGCATCGAACACGTCGAGGAAATCGACGACCTGATGCCGCACATGGACGACGACGATTCCAGTTCCGCCGGCCTGCCCGACGACCAGGGACCGGGCACCCACGAAGTGGAAGTGGAGGCCGGCAACGCCGCCACCGCCCAGAAGGTGCGCGAGGCCGTGGAAGCCCTGGCGTTCGAACTGGACGTGGTCGTGGAGTTCGAACAGGACGAAGGCTGAGGGCCTGCATCCGGGACGTTGCGCCGCATGGCGCAGCGTCCTGGCGCGCCCATGACAAGCATCCTGGATTTCCAGAGGCGCCAGCCGTGCCTAAGGTACCCGACTTCAAGGCGTCGGGACTTCAGGGCACCTCTAAAAACCCCGCCTTTGGCA
>NZ_AQOI01000308.1:0-2827 GCF_000364665.1 Xanthomonas sp. SHU 199 | reverse complement strand
TCCAGGCGGCCGGAAAAGGCGCGGGTCAACGTGGTCTGCTCGGGTTCGGCCTGGGCCAGCGCGTCCGCCCAGGCCGGTGCCAGCGCCGCCTCCGGGGTGCGCAGCAGGGCGGTGCCGATCTGCACCGCGCTCGCGCCCAGGGTCAAAGCGGCGGCGATGCCACGGCCGTCGCCGATGCCGCCGGCGGCGATCACCGGGATCTGCAGTTGGTCGGCCAGCCGCGGCAGCAGCGCGAACAGCCCGGTCAACTGCCGCTCGGCGCTGCCGGCCTCGAAGGCGCCGCGATGGCCGCCGGCTTCCGCCCCCTGGGCGACCACCGCATCGGCACCGGCGGCCTGCGCAGCCAGCGCCTCGTCCAGGGTGGTGGCGCAGGCGAACCAGACGATCCCGGCCTGCTGCAGGCGCTGCACCTGGTCCGGCCGGAACAGGCCCATGATCGACGAGGCCACTGCCGGCCGCGCCGCGAGCAGGGCCTCGAACTGGGCATCGAAATCGGCCGGCGCCGCATCGCCGGCGGCGGCGTCGACCGGCGGACCCCAGGCCGCGAGAAAGGCACGCACCTCGGCCTCGGCAGCAGCATCGCGCGCGGGCAACGGATCCGGCACCCACAGATTGACCTGCGCCGGCCCGCCGCCGGCGGCGCGGAACGCGTCCATCCACGCCACGATGTCCTGCGGCGCCGACAGCACCGCGCCCATCGCCCCCATGCCGCCGGCCGTGGCGACCGCGGCCGACAGCGGCACCGGGCAGGCACCGGCCATCGGGCTGAGCAGGATCGGCAGGCGCAGACCGAAGCGCTCGCAGAACGTGGTGGCGCGAGCCTGAAGCGAAGACTGCATTGCCCTCTCACCGTGCGCGGAAGGCATCAGTATGCGGGACACAGCCTGCCTTTGCCGCCGGAGGGCACCAGCACAAAGGCGACCTCCCTATCGCGATGGGCGGCGCGTCCAGCGCAAATACCGTGGGCGACTGCATACGCCATGGCATGTCTTGCTGGGATTGCGAACGTCTTTCCCCAACCCGGATGACGTCACCAGCGAAATGGAAGCGGCGGGTCCGTGCATCACGGACCCGCCAAGCGCAGTCAGGCGCCGAAGTGGATGCTGCCTCGTAAAGGTGCGGAATTCGCGTCGCAGAACTGCTCGAAGTCCGCATAGAACCGGACCACGTTGCCCTGCGCATCCTGTTCGATCTTGCGCACGTTCAAGGTGCCACGGGTCGCGTTGCACCCTCGCCCGTTGCCGTAGAAATCGAACCCGGCGTTGAGGCTGTCGGCGAACCGGCTGATGGAATAGCGCCCCGGTACCAAGGTCTTGCCGGCGGGTGCCGCAATGGTCGCAGTCCAATCGTCGCGCAGCCCCGAGGCGGCATACCGAAGCCGTGACGGCGTCCCGTCCAATGCAAACACGCTCGTATCGTTGTAATACGTCTTGTCCACACCACCGCCGACATAGTCGCCGTCACCGCTGTTCAATTTCAGATACAGCGGCGCTGCGTTGTAGCTGACCACGCCCGCGAGCGCCGGCGCCTTGTTGGTCTCGCATTGCTGGACGAAGGATGCTTCCAGCTGATCCACGTTCCCGGCGGCATCGAACGCGACCTGCCGGATCGATACCTTTCCCCAGATCCTGTTGCAGCCCCGCCCCGTGCTTGAGACGTCGAGCCCGGGCGAGCGGCCTGTCTTGAACGCCGAGCGCTCTGCATTGGCATAAACGCCGGGAGCCAGCCCAGTCCCGACGGGCGGCCTGATCGTGATCGACCAGTACTCGCCCGCCGTACTGGTGATGGACAGCTCGACCCGATCCTTGGTGCCGCGCACGCCGAATGTCGCGTTCGCGTCGGTCAGAACGGCCTTCTTGCCCTGGCCGATGTAGTCGCCTGCGTTGCTGGAATACGAAAAGATCGAGGCTGCGTCACACGCAAACGCCAATCCGGCACCCGCCAGCACCGCCGCGAACCTGCACACTTGTCCATTGAGTCCTTGCATACATCCTCCGATGATTAGGGTTGCCCGGTCCGGAGCAAGCCATGTCCGTCCGCGGACGCGTCATCCTAGACATCGCCAGTGTCATGCGCTGCGACTGGCATCGCAGCCACTGACGCAGCGAAACGACAGGTCGCCGCACTGCGTACCAAGCCCTCCCCGCCGCCGCCGGCCATCTTCGGCATCAATGCTCTGCGGCGGCGACGCTCACGGCAGCGGCACCGGCAAACATTGCCGGTCCCGATCGCCGACCCACACCTGCTGCAGGGAAAAAGCGCGCAACCGTGACGGGCACTGGACGAAGGCACCCCACAGCCGCAGATCGACGAACGTCTCGACAGCACGATCGCGCCACGCCGCCGGACCAGACAGCCGCAGCTCCAGGCAATACAGCGCATCGACCGGACACACCACCTCCACGCATGTCAGCGTCGCCGTGGACGGACGCAAGGCCATCAGCTGCGGCCCGTGCAACAGCGCGAACAGCCCCAGTTCGCCGTCGGTCGGACGGCTGCCGCCGGGCACCGGCAGTGACCGACCAAACAGGCCGGATGTCCACACCGCCTCCAGCACCAGGACGTCGCCCTGGCTCAGCTGCAGAAAGTGACGATGCACGACCACGTCATCCGCGGTATCCGCCACCGCGGTGTCCGGCGCTCCACGCACGTCCCAGGCCCGCTCGGCGCTGGCGAACAGCAACGCGGCCGCGGCCGGCACGCGCGCCACGCAACGCGGCGGCAACTGCGCCAGCGGCCATGCGTCACGCGCTGATGCCTCGGCAACGGCGAGGCTGCCATCGGGGCGCTGCGCATACGCCAGCGGCGTGCCGCGCAGCGGCTGCAC
>NZ_AQOI01000307.1:0-7373 GCF_000364665.1 Xanthomonas sp. SHU 199 | reverse complement strand
GCGGGCGTCGGCCGGATCGCGCGCAGGCGGCGGCGTTCCCGCCCTGCGTCGCGATCGCGGCACGGTGCCACGGCCCCCGCTGATTCCGCCGTCTTTCCCGGCGCCGGCCTGGCCGCGCCGGACTCTCACCAGCAAGGATCTTCCCCGTGGGCTTTTCGACGATCTTCATCCGCCGCCCGATCGCCACCACCTTGCTGATGGCAGGCGTGCTGCTGCTCGGCATCCTCGGCTACCGGCAGCTGCCGGTGTCGGCGCTGCCGGAAATCGACGCGCCCAGCCTGGTGGTGACCACGCAGTATCCCGGCGCCAACGCCAGCACCATGGCCTCGCTGGTGACCACGCCGCTGGAGCGCCAGCTCGGGCAGATCTCCGGGCTGCAGATGATGACCTCCGACTCGTCGGCCGGCCTGTCCACGATCGTGCTGCAGTTCGCGATGGACCGCGACATCGACATCGCCGCGCAGGACGTGCAGGCGGCGATCCGCCAGTCCACCCTGCCCTCCTCGCTGCCCTACCAGCCGGTCTACAACCGGGTGAACCCGGCCGACGCGGCGATCCTCACCCTCAAGCTAAGCTCCGACACGCTGCCGCTGCGCGAGGTCAACAACTACGCCGACTCGATCCTGGCCCAGCGCCTGTCGCAGGTGCCGGGCGTGGGCCTGGTGTCGATCGCCGGCAACGTGCGCCCGGCGGTGCGCATCCAGGTCAATCCGGCGCAACTGTCGAACATGGGCCTGACCCTGGAGGCGCTGCGCAGCGCGCTGACCCAGACCAACGTCAACGCGCCGAAGGGCTCGCTCAACGGCAAGACCCAGTCCTACAGCATCGGCACCAACGACCAGCTGTCCAGCGCCGCCGAGTACCGCGACACCGTGATCAGCTACCGCAACGGCGCGCCGGTGCGGCTGTCGGACGTGGCCAAGGTGGTGGACGGGGTGGAGAACGACCAGCTCGCCGCCTGGGCCGACGGCAAGCCGGCGGTGCTGCTGGAAGTGCGCCGCCAGCCCGGCGCCAACATCGTGCAGACGGTGGAGCAGATCCGCGCGATCCTGCCGCAGTTGCAGGGCGTGCTGCCGGCCGGCGTGCACCTGGACGTGTTCTCCGACCGCACCGAGACCATCCGCGCCTCGGTGCACGAGGTCAAGTTCACCCTGATCCTGACCATCGGCCTGGTGGTGGCGGTGATCTTCGTGTTCCTGCGCCGGCTGTGGGCCACGGTGATCCCGTCGGTGGCGGTGCCGCTGTCGCTGGCCGGCACCTTCGCGGTGATGGCCTTCGCCGGCATGTCGCTGGACAACCTGTCGCTGATGGCGCTGGTGGTGGCCACCGGCTTCGTGGTCGACGATGCGATCGTGATGATCGAGAACATCGTGCGCTACATCGAACAGGGCAAGAGCGGCCGCGAGGCCGCGGAGATCGGCGCTCGCCAGATCGGCTTCACCGTGCTGTCGCTGACCGTGTCGCTGGTGGCGGTGTTCCTGCCGCTGATCCTGATGCCCGGCGTCACCGGCCGCCTGTTCCACGAGTTCGCCTGGGTGCTGAGCATCGCGGTGGTGATCTCGATGCTGGTGTCGCTGACGCTCACGCCGATGATGTGCGCCTACCTGCTCAAGCCCGACGCCCTGCCCGAGGGCGAGGACGCGCACGAGCGCACCGCGGCGGCCGGCAAGACCACGCTGTGGTCGCGCACCGTGGGCGTGTACGAGCGCAGCCTGGACTGGGTGCTGTGCCACCAGAAGCTGACCCTGCTGGTGGCGCTGGCGACGATGGTGTTGACCGTGCTGCTGTACGTGGTGATCCCCAAGGGTCTGCTTCCCGAGCAGGACACCGGGCTGATCACCGGCGTGGTCCAGGCCGACCAGAACGTGGCGTTCCCGCAGATGGAGCAGCGCACCCAGGCAGTGGCCGAGGCGCTGCGGCGCGACCCGGCGGTGACCGGCGTGGCCGCCTTCATCGGCGCCGGCTCGATGAACCCCACCCTCAACCAGGGCCAGCTCAGCATCGTGCTGAAGCCGCGCAGCGACCGCGACAGCCTGGAAGACCTGCTGCCGCGGCTGCAGAAGGCGGTGGCCGGGCTGCCCGGCGTCGCCCTGTACCTGAAGCCGGTGCAGGACGTGACCCTGGACACCCGCGTGGCCGCCACCGAATACCAGTACTCGCTCTCGGACGTGGACAGCGCCGAGCTGGCGACCCAGGCCACGCGCCTGACCGAGGCGCTGCGCAAGCGCCCGGAACTGGCCGACGTGGACAACAACCTGGCCAACCAGGGCCGTGCGCTGGAACTGCACGTGGACCGCGAAAAGGCCAGCACCCTCGGCGTGCCGATGCAGACCATCGACGACACGCTGTACGACGCCTTCGGCCAGCGCCAGATCTCCACCATCTTCACCCAGCTCAACCAGTACCGCGTGGTACTGGAAGTGGCGCCGGAGTTCCGCACCAGCACCGCGCTGCTCAACCAGCTGGCGGTGGCCAGCAACGGCAGCGGCGCGCTGACCGCCAGCAATGCCACCAGCTTCGGCCAGACCACCTCCAGCAACTCCTCCACCGCCACCGGCATCGGCGCGCAGAACACCGGCATCACCGTCGGCAGCGGCGGCACCGTGCCGCTGGCGGCGGTGGCCGAGGCCAAGCAGTCGACCACGCCGCTGGTGGTCAGCCACCAGCAGCAGCTGCCGGCGGTCACCGTGTCGTTCAACCTGGCGCAGGGCTACTCGCTGTCGCAGGCGGTGGCGGCGATCGAGGAAACCCGCGCGCAGTTGCAGCTGCCGCCGCAGCTGCATGCCGAGTTCATCGGCAAGGCCGCCGAGTTCACCGGCAGCCAGACCGACGTGGTGTGGTTGCTGCTGGCCTCGGTGGTGCTGATCTACATCGTGCTGGGCGTGCTCTACGAGAGCTACATCCACCCGCTGACGATCATCTCCACGCTGCCGCCGGCCGGCGTCGGCGCGCTGCTGGCGCTGATGCTGTGCGGACTGAGCCTGTCGGTGGACGGCATCGTCGGCATCGTGCTGCTGATCGGCATCGTCAAGAAGAACGCGATCATGATGATCGACTTCGCGATCGACGCGCGCCGCGAAGGCGCCAACGCCCACGACGCGATCCGCCGCGCCTGCCTGCTGCGCTTCCGCCCGATCATGATGACCACCGCCGCGGCGATGCTGGGCGCGCTGCCGCTGGCCCTGGGCGACGGCATCGGCTCGGAACTGCGCCGCCCGCTGGGCATCTCCATCGTCGGCGGCCTGCTGCTGTCGCAGTTGGTCACCCTGTACACCACCCCGGTGATCTACCTGTACATGGAACGCGCCTCCGAGCGCGTGCGTCGCTGGCGCGAGCGGCGTGCGGCACGGCAGGCGACGGCGGCGGAGGGAAGGGCGTGAGGGGCCGGGATTGGGGAGTCGGGATTCGGGAGTCGTGGCGCGCGTGCGGCGTCGGATTCCCGGGCATCCAACATGGCGTCACTGAGCCGGCAGCGCGCGGGAATGTCGCTTCCCGAATCCCCAATCCCGACTCCCCAATCCCTGCCCCATGAACATCTCCGCGCCCTTCATCCGCCGTCCCATCGGCACCGCGCTGCTGGCCATCGGCCTGTTCGTGATCGGCATGATGTGCTACCTGCGCCTGGGCGTGGCGGCGCTGCCGAACATCTCGATCCCGGTGATCTTCGTGCAGGCCAGCCAGGCCGGCGCCGATGCCTCGACCATGGCCGCCACGGTCACCGCGCCGCTGGAGCGGCACCTGGGCCAGGTGCCGGGCATCGACACCATGCGCTCCTCCAGCTCGGAGGGGAACAGCCAGGTGTTCATGGTGTTCCAGAGCAGCCGCAACATCGATTCGGCGGCGCAGGACGTGCAGACCGCGATCAACGCCGCGCAGGCCGACCTGCCCTCCGGCCTGGCCACGCCGCGCTACCAGAAGGCCAATCCCAACGACGACCCGGTCATCGCCATCGCCCTGACCTCGGACACGCAGTCGGCCGACGAGCTGTACAACGTCGCCGATTCGCTGCTGGCGCAGCGCCTGCGCCAGATCACCGGCGTGGCCTCGGTGGACATCGGCGGCGCCTCCACGCCGGCGGTGCGGGTGGACGTGAACCTGCGCGCACTCAACGCCATGGGCCTGACCCCGGACGACCTGCGCAACGCGGTGCGCGCGGCCAACGTCACCTCACCCACCGGCTTCCTCAGCGACGGCGCCACTACCACGGCCATCGTCGCCAACGACGCGGTGGCCAAGGCCGCCGACTTCGGCCAGGTGGTGATCAGCCAGCAACAGGGCCGCGCGGTGCGCCTGCGCGACATCGCCAACGTCTACGACGGCCAGCAGGATGCCTACCAGGCGGCCTGGTTCGGCGGCAAGCCGGCGGTGGTGATGTATGTGTTCACCCGCGCCGGCGCCAACATCGTGGAGACGGTGGACCGGGTCAAGGCCGAGATCCCGATGCTGCGCACCTACCTGCAGCCGGGCACGAAGATGACGGCGTACTTCGACCGTACCCCGACCATCCGCGCCTCGCTCAACGAGGTGCAGGCCACGCTGATGATCAGCCTGGCGATGGTGGTGCTGACCATGGCGCTGTTCCTGCGCCGGCTGGCGCCCACGCTGATCGCCGCGGCCACCGTGCCGCTGTCGTTGGCCGGCGCGGCGCTGGCGATGTACGTCATGGGCTTCACCCTCAACAACCTGAGCCTGCTGGCGCTGGTGATCGCGATCGGCTTCGTCGTCGACGATGCGATCGTGGTCATCGAGAACATCATGCGCCACCTCGACGAGGGCATGTCGCGGCTGGACGCGGCGCTGGCCGGCGCGCGCGAGATCGGCTTCACCATCGTCTCGATCACCGCCTCGCTGGTGGCGGTATTCATTCCGATCCTGTTCGCCAGCGGCATGATCGGGGTGTTCTTCCGCGAGTTCACCGTCACCCTGGTCGCGGCGATCTGCGTCTCGGCGGTGGTCTCGCTGACGCTGACCCCGGCGCTGTGCAGCCGCTTTCTGTCCGCGCATGCCGAGCCGGAGCAACCCGGCCGCTTCGGCGCCTGGCTGGAGCGCATGCACGATCGCATGCTGCGCGTGTACACCGTGGCCCTGGACTTCTCGCTGCGCCACGCGCTGTTGCTGGCGCTGACCCCGCTGCTGCTGATCGCGGCCACGGTGTTCCTGGCCGGCGCGGTCAAGAAGGGCTCGTTCCCGGCGCAGGACACCGGCCTGATCTGGGGCCGCGCCACCTCCAGCGCCACCGTGTCCTTCGCCGACATGCTCACCCGCCAGCGCCGCATCACCGACATGCTGATGTCCGACCCGGCGGTGAAGATCGTCGGTGCGCGCCTGGGCAGCAGCCGCCAGGGCTCCAGCGCCAGCTTCAACATCGAGCTCAAGCGCCGCGACGAAGGCCGCACCGACACCACCGCGCAGGTGCTGGCGCGGCTCAGCGCCAAGGCCGACCGCTACCCCGACCTGCAACTGCGCTTGCGCGCGATCCAGGATCTGCCCAGCGACGGCGGCGGCGGCACCAGCCAGGGCGCGCAGTACCGCGTCTCGCTGCAGGGCAACGACAACGCGCAGTTGCAGGAATGGCTGCCCAAGCTGCAGGCCGCCCTGAAGCAGAACCCCAAGCTGCGCGACGTCGGCACCGATGTGGACAACGCGGGCCTGCGCCAGAACATCGTCATCGACCGCGCCCTCGCCGCGCGCCTGGGCGTGTCGATCGGCGCCATCGACGGCGCGCTGTACGGCGCGTTCGGCCAGCGCCAGATCTCCACCATCTACTCCGACCTCAACCAGTACAGCGTGGTGGTCAACGCGCTGCCGGACCAGACCGCCACGCCGGCGGCGCTGAACCGCATCTACGTGCCCACCCGCAACGGCACGATGATCCCGCTGACCGCGGTGGCGCATCAGGCTCCGGGGCTGGCGCCGTCGCAGATCACGCACATGAACCAGTACACGACCATGGACCTGAGCTACAACCTGGCGCCAGGCGTGAGCACCGGCGAGGGCGATGCGATCATCGCCGCCACCGTAGCCGGGCTGCGCATGCCCGGCGATATCCGCATCGCCGACGGCGGCGGCTTCGGCGTGCAGTTGCAGCCGAACTCGATGCTGGTGCTGGTGCTGGCCGCGATCGTGGTGGTCTACATCGTGCTGGGCATGCTCTACGAGAGCCTGGTGCACCCGGTGACCATTCTCTCCACCCTGCCGGCCGCCGGCATGGGCGCGCTGCTGGCGCTGTGGGTCACCGGCACCGAGCTGTCGGTGATCTCGATGATCGCGCTGGTGCTGCTGATCGGCATCGTCAAGAAGAACGCGATCATGATGATCGACTTCGCCCTGGTCGCCGAGCGCGAGCACGGCAAGACCCCGCTGGAGGCCGCGCGCGAAGCCTGCATCGTGCGCTTCCGCCCGATCATGATGACCACGATGGTGGCGATCCTGGCCGCGGTGCCGCTGGCGGTGGGCCTGGGCGAAGGCTCGGAGCTGCGTCGCCCGCTCGGCATCGCGATGATCGGCGGCCTGCTGATCTCGCAGAGCCTGACCCTGCTCAGCACCCCGGCGCTGTACGTGATCTTCTCCTGCCTGCGCGAACGCTGGTACGCCCGTCGTGCGCGCCGGCGCGAGCGGCGGCAGCTGCGGGTGGCCTGAAGGCCGGGAATCGGGAATAGAGAATGGGGAATCGGAAAAGCGAGGAGCAAAGAGCGGTCATGCGCCACTGAGGCGAAAGCGGCACCAGTTGCCTCAGTCACTCGACCCTCATGCTCTTCCCATTCCCCACTCCCGATTCCCTATTCCCGGCTTCTCAGCCACACCCTTCCACATAATCCACCTGCGGCGGCAGGCCCACGCGCCAGGCGACGGCCTTGCCGGCTGCGTCGGTCTCGAACACCAGCACGCCAGGCTGGCCGGACTCGCCGCGCACGCGCAGCACCTTGGCGCCTTCGACGTACTTGTGCGGCTGCTCTTCCACGCGACCGGCGTACAGCGCGCGCAGTTGCGCCAGGTCCATGCCGACCTTGCCGCCGCCGGGCGCGGTCTCCTTGGGGGTGCGCACGTCGTAGCGCACCAACTTGTCGTCTTCGACCATCAGGCCGAACCGGTTGTTGCCCTTGGCCCAGCGCGGACGCAGCACGTAGCAGCTGCTGCCGGCGCTGGGCTGGCCGTCGAGCTCGCCGCCCCAGGCGGCGCGTGCCTGCGCCGCCGACATGCCCAGGCGCAGGTCGCCATAGCCATCGATGCGTGCCAGTTGCCGGTCGTCCGCGGCCAGTTCCGGCGGCAGCGCCGAGGCCGGCGCCTGTGCCGGCGGCACGTCGCTATCGGGCTGGTCGATGTCCGGCGGCAAGGCGCCGTCGTCGGCGGTGGCGGGTGCCGCGGTCTGCGCC
>NZ_AQOI01000306.1:0-6917 GCF_000364665.1 Xanthomonas sp. SHU 199 | reverse complement strand
TGGCGATGCTGCGGGTGCGCCTGCTGGCGCTGGGCCGACGTCCGCAGGCGGCGATGGCGCGGCAACTGCAGACCGATGCGCAGCGCCTGCGCGCACTGGCGCGTGCACTGGAGACGGTCAGCCCGCTGGCCACCGTGGCGCGCGGCTACAGCATCCTGACCCGCGTCGACGACGGCAGCGTGGTGCGCTCGGCCGCTCAGGTCGCCCCCGGCGATCGGCTGCGCGCACGCCTGGCCGACGGCGAACTGCAACTGCGCGCCGAGCGCGCAGAGTGACCCGTCCACCCGCATCGCCTCGCCGCCCATGACCGACAGCATTCACGAAGAAAGGATCAAGGCGATCCTGCAGGGCATGCGCCGCGCCGAACGGCGCCGGGCCGAGCGGCGCGCCGACAGCAGCGACCTGCTGTCGCTGATCGACGGCGCCGCCTATGGCGCACCGGAGGATGCGCAACGCGCACTCGCCTGGCTGGCGCATGACGGCACCCTGGAGCATCTGAACCACGCCGACCTGCACAATGTCGGCGACACCATCTGCGTGGCCTGGAACGGCTGCGGCAGCGATCTGGCGACGCTGTCGCAATGGCTGCGGGAGGTGCGCCTGGCCGATGGCCGCAACGCCCTGCAGGCGCTGCGCGACGGCGACAGCGCAGACCTGCTGGCCGCGGCACTGACGGCATTTCCCGGCTGACGCCGAGCGGTTGCAGCGTCCGTCACACAGGGTGGCCTGCGACGCGTCACCCGGCATGCACGATGCACGGCCAGACAGCAGGCGCCAAGGCGCATCTTCCAGGGCAACGGCCACCGCCGGCGGAAGCAGCCGGCCACAGCGAACTGCAAGTCGCTGCCCCAAGCGTCGTACAGCGCGCGGCAAAGTCCCAGCGATGGCCCGGTCTTCAGCGCCTGTCGCCCATGTGCCACCGATCCGCCCGCAACGACGCGCCGGCAGCGCCCACTCAGTCCAGCGGCGCGACCACCAGCAGCGGGTCGAGGTCGTACCCCATCGCCACCGCCTTGGCCTTGATGCCCTCGAACACGCTGCGCTGCATGCGCGGCGAGCGCGACAGCACCCACAGGTACTTGCGCCCAGGTTCGCCGATCAGCGCCCATTGATAATCCGGGTCGAGCGCGATCACCCAGTAGTCGGCCCACACCATCGGCAGCCAGGCCAGCCAATCCGGCGCGAAGCGCACCTGCAGCCGCCCGGGATGGCCCTCGACCCGCCGGGCCACGCCGTCGGCCGCCAGCATGTCGCCGCTGGCGGTGCGGCAGGCGTTGCGCACGCCGACCTGACCGTCGTCGCGCAGCACATAGGCCGCGGTGACGTCGCCGACGCATTTCTTCTGGAAGGAGACCGGCAGATGCGCGATCTCGTGCCACTGCCCGGCATAACGGCCGAGATCGAACGCGGCGACCGAGCTCACCGGCTGCGCGGCGCGCAGCGGCGGTGCGAGGCACAACAGGCACGCCAGCAACAGCAGCGCGATCGGCGAAAGGCGCATGCGCAGGTTCCGATGGACGGGAAGCAGCAGCTTATGCAGGAGCGGCGCAGCGATGTAAAGCGCGGCGCAAGGCGCCGGCCGTCATGGCGCGGCGGTCAGTTGCTCAGATCGGCCATGGAGTGCTGGTCCGGATGGCTGGCGCACTGCACCGGCTCGCGCAGCACCACGCGCTCGACCATCCCGTCGCGCCGCTGCAGGTAGGTATTGACCATCACGCACTCGGAACCGACCTGCTCGATGTAGGGCGCATCGGCACCGTGACCGCCCTGCTCGCCCGCATGCTCGGTCCGGTCGGAAGGGGCTGCCACGGCGTTGCCGGCCATGGCCAACAGCAGGGCCACGCCGCCACATCTCCGTCCGAATCCGCTGGTCATTGGCAGGTTCCCCCGATTGCCCGTGCCTATGATTACGACAGCCAGCGCCGTTGATTGAGCGGAATATCCCGAAAAACCGTGAACTGGGTGCAGTTGTCTACGAACGTTGACACGCCTTCTTCACACCCGATCAGGGCAGAGGACAGTCGCAACAGGCCTCGCGCATGCGGAAATCTGCACAGCGCGGGAGATCGGCCCGGACGCCGAATGACGACGCCGTACGCCACCTTCGACGACGGCGACCAAGGCAGCGCAACACACCGCCAAGGCATGCAGATGCCGCAAACCCTCGCGGCAAAAGAAAAGGGCCTGCATTGCTGCAAGCCCTGAAAGAATGGTGGCCGAGGACGGAATCGAACCGCCGACACGGGGATTTTCAATCCCCTGCTCTACCAACTGAGCTACTCGGCCACTGCGCAACGCGGCAGGACCGGTGCGAGGACGCGCATCATAGCGAGGTGATCGGGATTGGGCAAGCGCAATGTTGCAGAATTTTCCTACCGACCGCCGCGGCCTGCGCCGACTGCGTCCGATCCGAGGGGGCGCGATGCTGGACACGTCCCTCGGCATCCGGCCGGCGCACGGCAGGGACGCCTTGGTGATGGCCGCCGGCCGGATCGCCGAGGACACCGACCGGACGCCCGGCCAGCCGCGGTCATTCCGCCATACCTGAACGTCCGCAGGGACGTGCGGGTCAGCCTGGATGATCTGGTGGGTTGCTGCGCCAAGGGCGATCGGAGGAGCAGCAACGGAGGTGGACGGCATGACGGAACGGGGCAATGGCCGGCCCACAGGCCGGCCGCATGCCGGATTGAGGGCTGACGGCAGATGGCACGACGCGGACGACACCATCGCGCAGCTAGGTTGGGCGGGCCTGCCATTCCAATGGCGGAAGCGCTCGACACCAAGCGAAGGCGCCAATAGAGCGTGTCCGCTGTCCGCCTTGCGTCACGTCGCGCGCGCGACCGCCGGCATGCCGCCAGCTTCCGCAGCCCGCGCAGTCCGGGGGATGCTCGCCATCGCTGCGCCACCACGGCAGACAGGGGTGTGGTGTAGTCTTCGCCGGTCTTCCTTTCCGTGGATTCCGCCCATGCGTCACCCGCTCCGCCTCGGCTTGCTCGTGTTGTGCACCGCGTTGCTCGGCGCCTGCAGCGACGGCATCGTGCGGCGTGTGTCGGACCCGGCCGCCAGCGTGCAGCAACTGACGGTCAACATGGACGGCAGCTGGAAGGTGGACCTGCGCCTGCAGAACTACAGCAGCATCCCGATGCGCTACGACACCCTGCGTCTGGACCTGGGGGTGGGCGGCGAAGCGGCCGGCAGCCTGCAGGCCGCGCCCGGGATCTCGATCGGCCCGGAGACGGCGGACGTGGTGAGCGTCGCGCTGAAGCCCAGCTCGAGCGCGCGCATGGCCGTCGCCGATGCCCTGGCCGGCCGCCGCAGCCTGGAGTACACCCTGAAGGGCAGCATCGCCGCGACGCCGGAGGACAAGAAGCCGCGCAGCTTCGAGATCGACACCCGCAACATGCTCTCGCCCGCGCCCGGCCTGGACGGCGTGCTGCGCTGACCCGGCGGTGGCGCTGAGGCGCCACCTGTCCCTCTCTCTCGAACGCGACGTCCCGGCTTCCGGGCGCGGAACGCGCCTGCGCGTCGACCTGCGCTTCACCGGACACAGGCGCTGCCTCGACCTGCCACGCGCCACGCTAATGCGCTGCGCCCTCGGCTCAGGCCAGTCCGCGCGTTTTTCCTGAGGCACACCTCCTCCAGCGGGCCGCGTTCAGCCGGCGTTACCGCAAAATTAATACATAAATGTATTATTTATACATGTACAAATCATCGAGCCGCGCATGAGCCGCTTCGCCGCCACCGAGCAGCGCCTGGACGTGACCGCCCGCAAGCATCCGCACTTCCCGCGGCAAGCCGCGCTGGTCCTGCGGCTGATCAAGCTGCTGCACAAGCTCAGCCTGGACCAGAGCAACGAGGTGTTGCGGCCCTATGGCCTGAGCTACGCCGAATACAACGTGCTGATGATGATCGACGCCAGTCCCGACGGAACCTTGAACCCGTCCCAGCTGAGCGACGCGGCGGGCGAGAAGTCGGCCAACATCACCCGTTTGACCAGTCAGCTGGTCGACAAGGGCCTGATCCAACGCATGCCCAGTGCCGAGGACCGGCGCATGCTGCTGCTGCGGCTGACCGAGGCCGGCGAGCGCCTGATCGAGGCGCTGATCCCCGACCTCTCCGCCCAGCTCGACACGTATGTGCAGCATCTGGATCCGGCGGCGCTGGCGCAGTTGCAGGCGCTGCTGAAGACCCTGCTGCGCGGGGTCGAGGACGCCGCATGAGCGCACAACACCCCGACGCCGCCGCCGCTGCCGAGGCAGCGCCAGGCCTGCGCACCCTGCTGGCCGACGCCCTGCGCGGCGAAGGCGAGGCCTGGCTGTTCGTGCTGCGCACGCTGCTGTCGATCTATCTGGCCGGCTGGATCGCCCTGCGTCTGGACCTGGCCTCGCCGATGACCGCGATGATCACCGTGGTGGTGGTGATGCACCGGCAGACCGGCATGGTCTTCGCCAAGGGCTTCTACCGGGTGCTGGGCACGCTGATCGGCAGCGTCGCGGCGCTGACGATGGTGGCGCTGTTCCCGCAGGAGCCGGTGCTGTTCGTGCTGGCGCTGTCGCTGTGGATCGGCGCCTGCACCGGCGGCGCGCTGCTGTACCGCAACTTCAAGGCCTATGCCTTCGTGCTGTCCGGCTACACGGTGGCGCTGATCGCGCTGCCGGCGGTGAACCAGCCGCAGAACGTGTTCAACCTGGTGGTGGCGCGGGTGACCGAGGTGGTGCTGGGCCTGCTGGTGACCGGCATCGTCAGCGACGTGGTGTTTCCCAGCCGGCTGCGCCAGACCCTGCGCGATACCGTGCGCCGTGCGTCCGACGGCTTCCTGGACTTCGTCCGCGACGCCACCGGCGGGCAGTTGCCGCGCGAGGCGATGGAGCAGGCGCATCTGCGCTTCGTGCGCGACGCGGTGACCATCGAGGACCTGCGCAGTTCGGTGGTGTTCGAGGATCCGGAGGCACGGGTGCGCAGCGGCCGCCTGCGCCTGCTCAACCAGCGCTTCATGGCGGTGTCGACCAGCTTCCAGGCGCTGCACCACTACATCAACCGGCTGCTGCGCAGCGGCGATGCGGAGGTGGCCGAGGCGCTGATCGGCCTGTATCGGCCGCTGAAGGCCGCGCTGAGCGACCGCGGCGGACGCGAGGGCGCAGCCGCGACCGCGCGCAAGCTGGCGGCGTGCCGCGATGCGCTGGCAACGCGTGCGGCCGAAGCGCGTGCGACCCTTCCGGCGGCACGGCACGAGGGATTCGACACCGGCGTGTCGCTGCTGCAGCGGTTCTTCGCCGACCTGCACGACTACGTGGCCACCGAGGCGACCCTGGTTGCGCCGCAGCAGTGGCGCACGCCGCAGGACCGCGGCGACACCGCGGTGTTCGTGCGCGGCAACGACTACGCCGCGGCCGCACTGACCGCGCTGCGCAGCGCGTTGCTGGTGGCGACGATGTGCTGGCTGTGGATCCAGGCCGGCTGGATCAGCGGCGCCACCGCGGTGTTCCAGGCAGTGGCGCTGAGCGCGATCCTGTCGTCCAGCGCCAACGCGCCCGCTGCCGCGCGCTCGCTGTTCAAGGGGTTCGTGTTCGGCATCGTGCTCGGCGTGGTGTGCCAGTTGCTGGTGCTGCCGCAGATGGACGGCTATGTGCTGTTCGTCGCCGGCACCCTGCCGTTCCTGCTGGTGACCCTGTACCTGGCCTCGAAACCGGCGCTGTACGGCTTCGCCACCGGCGCCAACCTGGCCTTCGTTTCGATCCTGGCGGTCCAGCCGACGCCAAGCTTCAACGCCGCGGCCACCTTCAACAGCGTGGTGCCGCTGCTGCTGGGGACGCTGGCGGTGAGCGCGACGTTCGTATTCGTGCCGCCGGTGATCGGCACCCGCTGGCAGCGCCGGCGCCTGCTGGAGCGGCTGCGGCGGCAGACCACGCTGGCCGCGCGTGCGCCGCTGCCGGGGCTGGCGCTGCAACTGGAGAGCGTCAACCGCGACCTGTTCCAGCAGATCGTCGCGCACACCCCGCCGGGCAGCGACGAACTGCGCGACCTGCTCGGCTGGGCGCTGTCGGTGCACGAAACCGGGCGCACCCTGGTCGAACTGCGCCGCGATGCGGCCGAAGGCACGCTACCGCCGGCCCTGTCCACCGCGGTGGAGGCCGCCGTGCAGGCGCTGGCCGACCTGTATCTCGACCCCAGTCCGCAACGGCACCGACACGCCTTGCAGCGGGTGGAGGCAGCGCTGGCCGCCAGCCAGGTGGAAGGCGCGGTACCGCTGCGCTGGAAGCCCACCCGCGAGCACTTGTTGCTGCTGCGCGGTGCGCTGCTCGACGCCGATTCCGTTCTCGCCGCGCTGGCCGATACGCCTGCGCCGACCACCGCCACCCCAGGAGCCGACGATGCTGCTGCCCGCTGAACTCTCGATCGCCGGCGTGTATGTGCCCGGCCTGCTGGTGCTGGGCCTGGCCCTGCTGCTGGTGGCCTGGGCGCTGGACGCGGTCGCCGGCCGCGCCGGCCTGTATCGCTACGCCTGGCATCCCTCCCTGTTCCGTCTGGCCGTCTACGTCGGTGCCTTCGCCGCGCTCGGCCTGCTCCTTCTTCCGTGAGTCCCGCCATGAAGACCCCTGCCCTGATCCGTTTCGCCCTGACCGCCATCGTGGTGCTGGTCGCCGCCCTGCTGGCGCATGCGCTGTGGCGCCATTACATGCTCTCGCCCTGGACCCGCGACGGCCGCGTGCGCGCGGAAGTGGTGCGGATCGCGCCGGACGTGTCCGGCCTGGTCGATGCGGTCGCGGTGCGCGACAACCAGCACGTCAAGCGCGGCGACCTGTTGTTCAGCGTGGACCGCAAGCGCTACGAGCTGGCCCTGGAAAAGGCCCGCGCCAACCTTGCGGTCGCGCAGGCGCAGGCGCGTGCGGCCGGCGCCAGCCTGTCGGCGGCGGCCA
>NZ_AQOI01000305.1:0-2101 GCF_000364665.1 Xanthomonas sp. SHU 199 | reverse complement strand
TGGGGCACCGGTGGCGCCCGGCTGGCCCGGCGCGCTGCCCGGCGAGTTGCTGGTCGCGCCGGGCGCGCCCTGCGGGCCGCTGGTGCTGGTGCTGCTGTCGCTGACCTGCTCGCTGCGCAGCTTCGGCGGGTCGCCGTTGTACAGCTCGCGCGCTTCCTCGACCACCGAGAAGTCCATGTCCACGTTCACTTCCGGGTTGACCCGGCCCGGGCCGGTCATCGGCTCCAGCAGTTCGCGGATGCGCTGGTTGTAGGCGCTTTCCTGGCGCCGCACCTGATCGAACTGGGCGGCGTTGAGCGCGGCATCGCTGTTGGGGTCGGCGATGGTCAGCATGCGCCCGCTCTGGTCGACCACGGTGACGCGGTCCGGCGCCAGGTCGGGGATGCTGGAGGCGACCATGTTGACGATCGCATCGACCTGGTTGCGTTCCAGGGTGGTGCCGCCGCGCAGTTCCAACACCACCGAGGCGCTGGCGGCCTCGCGCTGGCGGGTGAACGCGCTCGGCTTGGGGATGGCCAGATGCACCCGCGCCTCGCGCACCGGGCGCAGGCTGGCGATGGTGCGCGCCAGTTCGGTTTCCAGGGCGTGCTGGTAGCGCGCGTTCTCCACGAACTGGCTGACCCCGAAGCCGGGATCCTTTTCCATCACTTCGAAGCCCATGTTGCCGTTGTCGGTCAGGCCGGCGCCGGCCAGCTTCAGCCGCGCGTCGTACAGCTTGTCCTCCGGCACGGTGATCGCGCCGGTGGCCTGGTCGAGCTTGAACGGGATCTGCGCGGTGCGCAGCAGGTCGGTGGCCTCGGCCGTGCCCTTCTCGTCCAGGCCGGTGTACAGGGGAGTGTAGGCCGGCTTCTGCGACCAGAAGAACACGAACAGGCCGGCGGCCACGGCCACCGCGATCATCGCCATCAGGCCGATGCGCCGGGTGAGCTGCAGGCTCTGCAGGCGGTCGAACCAGGCCCCGGCCTTTTCGCTGTTGAATGTGTCTTTGCTGATCGCAAGCGCCATCGTCTTCTACCCTTACAGCGGCATGTTCATCACGTCCTGGTACGCCTGGACGAGTCGGTTGCGGACTTCCACGGTAGCGCGAAACGCCACCTGGGACTGTTGCGCGGCCAGCATCACCTTGGCCAGGTCGGCGCTGGGGTCGCCCAGTTCGAAGGCCTTGGCGAGGTCGCCGGACTTCTGCTGGGCCTCGTTCACGCCGCCGATCGCGTTGCGCAGGGTCTCGGTGAAGCTCGGGCCCTGCACGCCCTGGTTGCCGGCCAGGCCTTCGATCGCATTGCTGCGGCCGACATCGCCCACCCGCGTCTGCGCCGCCTGGCCGACCTGGCCCTGGTAGCTGCGGATCTGCGAAAGGATGGAGCTGATGGAGTCGCTCATACGGTGAAGTCCCTGCCGGGAGACGGCTTGCCCGTATGCAATGCAAGCGGTGTGCCGAAACGGCACTCACCTGTCGCGCAGCCTGCAGACGGGCATGCGCGGGCAAGGCCGGCACCCGGTGACGGGTTCCTGGCGCCGGCGGCACGGCCGGCACGGACCGCGCGCCGGCAAGGTGTCGGCAGGTTGACGCCGTGCGCGGCGTCACGGTCGGACGCGGGCGCCGCGCGGCGACCTCAAGGCGGGAGAGGAGACCGACTCAGTCCGGCAGCCAGGCCGCCCGCCACTCCCGCAGATTGGCGCCGTGCAGCAACCAGTCGCGCTGCACCGTCGCGCGCAGGGCCATGCCGGCGGCGGTGCGTGCGTCGGCGTCGGCCAGGTGCGCGCGGATCGCATTGACCCAGTCGCGAAAGCGATTCTTGACCAGGGTGACCGGCAGCGCGCCATCGCGGTAGGGCGGCAGGTCGCTGGCCACCACCGGATAGCCGCAGGCGCCGTACTCGAGCAGGCGCAGGTTGCTCTTGCAGCGATTGAACAGGTTGTCTTCCAGCGGCGCCAGCGCCAGGTCCAGGCCCAGCGCGGCCAGCGCCTGCGGATAGCGGGCGAAGTCCACGCCCGCGTGCACCTCGTGCACATGCCGGCGCAGCCGCTCCGGGCACAGGCCCATGAACACCCAGTGCACCTCGCCGGCCAGCGCCTGCACCACGTCGGCGATCAGTTCCAG
>NZ_AQOI01000304.1:0-1483 GCF_000364665.1 Xanthomonas sp. SHU 199 | reverse complement strand
TGGCTGAGCCCGCCGGCCCAGCCGACCCGTGGCTTGGCCGAGGTGGATGCCGCCGGCGGCGCCAGCGCGCCCCACAGCTGCGGCTCCAGCCGGTTGCGCACCACGCGGATGTCGCCGTGCAGGCCGGCCAGCGCCTCGGCCAGGTCCGGCGTGGAGACGGTGACCCGGTCCACCAGCGTGGCGGCGCGCCGCAGCGAGCGCAGCACGTCCTTGGGCATGTGCTCGCGATGCGCGCTCTTCAGCGGCAGGTTCGGCAGGTAGTCGTCCAGCTCGTAGACCATGAAGGCAGGGCCGAACCGGCGCATGCGTTCCATCCGCGCCAGTTCCGCGTCGCCGACCCGGCGCTGCAGCACCACCACGTCGGCGCCGATGCGCTGCAGCTCCACCGGATCGAGCAGGCGCGCGTAGTACACGCCGTCGATCTGCGCGGCCGCGGCCAGCGCCTGGAATGGCTGGATCACCCGGTACTGGCCGCTGCCGAAGGTGTCGCCGGGATGGGCCAGCACCCGCGGCAGCGGTTTCCAGGCCAGCGGCTGCCAAGAGAATTCGGACTCGGTCAACTGGAAACCGCCGGGCTGGTCCAGGCCCAGGCTCGGCGAATACGCCGGATCCTGCGCCAGCGCCGGCAGCCAGCGCTGCAGCAGCGCCTCGTCGGCCGCCTCGCTGCGCGTGGCCTGGGCCGGCTGCAGCAGCAGCGCCTGCGGCGTCCACACGGTCCAAGCGCCCGTCGCCGCGGCGCGCAGGCACAGGTCCACGTCGGCGCCGCCGGCGGCGAAGCCGGCCGCGTCGAAGCCGGACAGGTGTTCGAACAGCGCCCGCCGCACCAGCAGGCAATGCGCCGACACCGCGCTGTAGCGGTGTGCCACCTGCAGCCGGCCCATGTAGCCCGGCTGCGCCATCGCCTCGCCGGCGAAGGCGTGGCCGGCGCCGGCCAGCAGGCCCGGCAGCAGGCCGGCATGGGTGATGCGGCCGTCGGCGGACACGCCCTTGGCGCCGACGATGCCGACTTCGGGCCGCTGCGCGTGGTTCATCAGCGCGTGCAGCCAGCCGTCCTGCACCGCGGCGCTGTCGGCGTCCAGGAACAAGAGGTACTCGCCTTGCGCCTGGGTGGCGGCGAGGTTGTGCGCCTCGGCCTGGCACACCCGCTGTTCCAGCGCGAACACGCGGATGCGGCCGTTGCCCAGTTCGGCCACGGCCTGCATCCACGCGGTGATCTCCGGGGCGTGGCTGGCGTTGTCCACCAGCAGCAATTCATAGGCGGGGTAGGCGGTCTGTTCGAGCAGGCTGACCACCGCGCGCTGCAGTGACGGCAGATTGTCCTGCGCCAACAGCACGATCGAGACCGGTGGCTGCGCGGGGTGGCCGTAGTCGATGCGGAACAGGCCGCCCGGCAACGGCTCGACCGTGGCCTGCGGATAGCCGCGGGCCTGCAGGTGCGCGGCGATCGCGCGCTGGCGCGCCGGGCCGCCGGCCTCGGCGCTGG
>NZ_AQOI01000303.1:0-6336 GCF_000364665.1 Xanthomonas sp. SHU 199 | reverse complement strand
CCTGCCGCGAACGGCGCACATCCATGTGCGCCGCCCCTTCGGGGTTTTTCCCCGGGCCGGCCGCCGCTTCGGAAGGGAACCCGTTAAAGCAAAAGCAACGGCAAAAGCAAAGGCAAAGACAAGGGCAAGGGCAAGGGCAAAGACAGCAACAGCAAGAGCAACAGCAAAGCCTGGCCGCGTTGCGGCCTTGGTACCGACATTGGAGTGGACATGGACCCGATCGACACGCGCGCCCTGCAGGACCTGGATGCCGCGCACCACCTGCACCCGTTCAACGACAACGCCGCCCTGGCGCAGAAAGGCACCCGCATCCTCACCCGCGGCGACGGCGCCTACGTCTGGGATGCCGACGGCAACCAGTTGCTGGATGCCTTCGCCGGCCTGTGGTGCGTCAACGTCGGTTACGGGCGCAAGGAACTCGGCCAGGCCGCCGCGCGGCAGATGGAACAGCTGGCGTACTACAACAGCTTCTTCCAGTGCACCACCGAACCCACCATCCGCCTGGCCGCCAAGCTCGCCGAACTGGCGCCGGGCGACCTCGACCATGCCTTCTTCACCAACTCCGGCTCCGAGGCCAACGACACCATCCTGCGCCTGGTGCGGCATTTTTGGGCCGTGCAGGACCAGCCGCGGAAGACCATCTTCATCGGCCGCCACGACGGCTACCACGGCACCACCATGGCCGGCGCCAGCCTCGGCGGGATGAAGGGCATGCACCGCCAGGGCGGCCTGCCGATTCCCGACATCCACCACATCGATCCGCCGTACTGGTTCGGCGACGGCGGCGACATGGATCCGGAGGAATACGGGCTGCTTGCCGCACGCCGGCTCGAAGACAAGATCCTGGAACTGGGGCCGGAACGGGTCGCCGCGTTCATCGGCGAGCCGATCATGGGCGCGATCGGCGTGTACATCCCGCCGCACAGCTACTGGCCGGAGATCGAGCGCATCTGCCGCCGCTACGACGTGCTGCTGGTCGCCGACGAGGTGATCTGCGGCTTCGGCCGCACCGGCGAATGGTTCGGTGCGCAACACTTCGGCTTCCAGCCGGACGTGATGACCATTGCCAAGGGCATCACCTCCGGCTACATCCCGCTCGGCGCGGCGATGTTCGGCACGCGCGTGGCCACGGTGCTGAAGGAGCAGGGCGGCGAGTTGGCGCATGGCTGCACCTATTCCGGGCACCCGGTGTGCGCGGCGGTGGCGCTGGAGAACCTGCGCCTGCTGCAGGACGAGGGCATCGTCGAACGCGCGCGCAGCGAGATCGCGCCGTACCTGGCGCAACGCTGGGCCGAGCTGGGCGAGCACCGGCTGGTGGGCGAGGCGCGCATCGTCGGCATGATCGGCGCGCTGGAACTGGTGCCGGACAAGCCGCGCCGGCAGTACTTCCCCGAGCGCGGCAAGGTCGGCGCATTGTGCCGCGACAACGCGCTGCGCCGCGGCCTGATCCTGCGCGCCACCAACGACGCGATGTTGCTGTCGCCGCCGCTGATCCTCAGCCGTGCCCAGGTCGACGAACTGTTCGACAAGGCCTGGCTGGCGCTGGAGGATACGGCCCAGGCGCTGGGCAAATAGCCCGGCGCTGGGTAGTCTGGAGCCCCGATCCCGGATCCGGCACGCGCCGCCGATCCTTCCATTCCTGCCCCCACGGACCCGCGGAGACCTGCGATGAAGCTGCGACTGCTCACTCTTTCCCTGGCCACGGCGCTGCTCGCCGGCTGCGGCGGCTCCGGCGGCGACGCGGACAAGGCGGGGCAGGGCGAGGCGAAGGTCCTCAACGTCTACAACTACTCGGACTACATCGCCGAGAACACGATTCCCGACTTCGAGAAACAGAGCGGGATCAAGGTCACCTACGACGTCTTCGACAGCGACGAGATGGTGGAGACCAAGCTGCTGGCCGGCGGCAGCGGCTACGACGTGGTGGTGCCGACGCTGAACTTCTTCGGCCGGCAGATCCAGGCCGGTGTGTTCCTGCCGCTGGACAAGAGCAAGATCCCGAACCTGGCCAATCTCGATCCGCAGATCATGCAGCGCATCGCGCAGCAGGATCCGGGCAACAAGTACGGCGTGCCGTACATGGTCGGCACCACCGGCATCGGCTACAACGTGGACAAGGTCAAGGCCGCGTTCGGTAGCACCGACATCGCCAACAGCTGGGACCTGGCGTTCAAGCCGGAGAACCTGTCCAAGCTCAAGGACTGCGGCGTGACCCTGCTGGACACGCCCTCGGACCTGATCCCGATCGCGCTGCACTACCTGGGCGAGGATCCGCACAGCACCGATCCGGCCAAGATCGAACAGGCCGCGGCGCTGATCAAGCGCATCCGCCCGTACGTGCAGAATTTCCACTCCTCGCAGTACGTTACTTCGCTGGCCAACGGCAGCACCTGCCTAGCGGTGGGCTGGTCCGGCGACATCATCCAGGCCCGCGACCGTGCCGAGGAAGCCAAGAACGGCGTGCACGTAGCCTATTCGATCCCCAAGGAAGGCGCGCCGCAGTGGTTCGACATGCTGGCCATCCCCAAGGACGCCAAGCATCCGGAGAACGCCTACGCGTTCATCAACTACCTGCTGACGCCCAAGGTGGCCGCGGCCAATACCGACTTCATCCACTACGCCAACCCGGTGCCGCAGGCGACCCCGCTGGTGGACGCGGCGATCCGCAACGATCCCACCATCTATCCGCCGCCGGACGTGGCCGCGAAGATGTTCACCTATTCGATCAACCCGCCCGAGGTGGACAAGCTGTACACCCGCCTGTGGACGGAGATCAAGACCGGCCGTTGAACCGCCGGCGTTGCGGTCCGGGTAAGGCTTTGCGGGTTGCCCCGGACCGCTATCGCGCTGCGCTTGCCCGAGCGACCAGGGGGAGCGTAAGCGGCTGTTGTGGGAGGGACTTCAGTCCCGACGCGATGCTGCCTGGGACGCATCGCGTCTTCGCCCGTCGCGGCTGAAGCCGCTCTTACCTCTTTGCGGGTTTGGGGGTGCACGCAGGCACCGCGCCGGCACGCTCTCCCGGTTGAGATCGGAGCCAGTAACACCCTCTCCCGCAGGAGCGGCTTCAGCCGCGACGGGCCGTCCCGATCGCGCCCCGTCGCGCGGCCGAAGAGCGCCCCGACACATCGCTCCCCCATCGGGATGAGAGACCGGGGACATCGCTCCCTCGGCCAAGCGGCCGGGTCGGGCGCCGCACAGCGTCCGCCATCGCGGCGACGCCGCAGCGCCACCGCCACCGCCACGTCGCGCTCACACACTCTGTACTCACCGGTACAAATAATGCGCCGGCTGGCGTACGCTACCGTTTGGTGGCGTCGCCGTTCCGACCCGGCGACGTTCTTCCTCTCCCCAGGAATCAGCGACTTGAGCAACCACGACCCAGACTCCTCACAGGCGCCGCGGCAGGCCGCCGCGCGCGATGCCCACGCCGGCCAGGGCCAGTCCGGCTCGCCCCGGGACGACAAGGGCCATGACGGCAAGGGCCAAGCCGACGACGGCAAGTCCGACACGCCGTCGCCGCTGAAGAACCCCAAGGTCAAATGGACCCTGCTGCTGATCGGCCTGCTGGTGGTGATCGGCCTGGTAGTGTGGCTGATCTATTACCTCACCACCGGCCGCTACCTGCAGGAAACCAACAACGCCTATCTGCAGGCCGATACGGTGGCGGTGGCGCCGCGGGTCAACGGCTACGTGACCGCGGTGTATGTGCGCGACAACCAGAGCGTGGCCGCCGGGCAGCCGCTGCTGGAGATCGACCCGCGCACCTACCGCGCCACCCTGGAGCAGGCGCAGGCGGCGATCGCGGTGCGCCAGGCCGACATCGCCGCCGCCGAGGCCGGGCTGCAGGCGCAGCGCGCCAGCCTGCTGCAGGCGCGCACCCAGGTCACTGCGGCGGCCGCCAGCCTGCGCTTCGCCCAGGGCGAGGCCAAGCGCTTCGGGCCGTTGGCCGCGTCCGGCGCCGACACCCACGAACACTACGAAAGCATCGTCCACGACCGCGACCGCGCGCAGGCGCAGTTCGACGCGGCCAAGGCCCAGGTCGTCGCTGCGGAGAGCCAGGTGCAGGGCACCAGCGCCAAGCTCGACCAGGCCCGCGCCGGGCTGGTGCAGGCGCAGGCCGACGCCGCGCAGGCGGAAGTGGCGGTGGAGGACACCCGCCTGACCGCGCGCATCGCCGGCCGCATCGGCGACAAGACCGTGCAGGTCGGCCAGTTCGTCGCGGCTGGCACCCGGTTGATGAGCGTGGTGCCGGTGGACGCGCTGTACCTGAGCGCCAACTTCAAGGAAACCCAGGTCGGGCTGATGCGGCCGGGGCAGCCGGCGCGGATCGAGGTCGATGCGCTATCCGGGGTGGAACTGGACGGTGTGGTCGAGAGCATCGCCCCGGGCACCGGGTCGCAGTTCGCGCTGCTGCCGCCGGAGAACGCCACCGGCAACTTCACCAAGGTGGTGCAGCGGGTGCCGGTGCGCATCCGCCTCAAGGCCGGCGCCGAGGCGCGCAAGGTGCTGGTGCCGGGCATGTCGGTGACGGTGACGGTCGATACGCGCAGCGCCAAGGACGCCAAGGAGCGCGTGGAGGAAGAGGACGCGCAGGGCCAGGATGCGGTCGCCCCGCGCGGGCGCACCCCGTGAGCGAAGCGGCCGCGGCGGCCGGCGCGCAGGCGTCGCAAAAGGCCGACACCGGCGCCTGGCTGGCGGTGGCCGCCGGCACCATCGGTTCGTTCATGGCGACGCTGGACATTTCCATCGTCAACGCCGCACTGCCGACCATCCAGGGCGAGGTCGGCGCCAGCGGCACCGAAGGCACCTGGATCTCGACCTCCTACCTGGTCGCCGAGATCGTGATGATCCCGCTGACCGGCTGGTTCGTGCGCACCCTGGGGCTGCGCAACTTCCTGCTGATCTGCGCGCTGCTGTTCACGTTTTTCTCGGTGGTGTGCGGGCTGTCCAGCAGCCTGACCATGATGATCCTCGGCCGGGTCGGCCAGGGCTTCGCCGGCGGCGCGCTGATCCCCACCGCGCTGACCATCGTCGCCACGCGGCTGCCGCCGGCGCAGCAGACACTGGGCACGGCGCTGTTCGGCATGACCGTGATCCTGGGTCCGGTGATCGGGCCGCTGCTGGGCGGCTGGCTCACCGAGAACGTGAGCTGGCACTACGCGTTCTTCCTCAACGTGCCGGTCTGCGCCGGCCTGGTGGCGCTGCTGCTGCTCGGGCTGCCGCACGAGCGCATGTATCTGCGCGGTCTGCTCGACGCCGACTGGCTCGGCATCTTCGGCCTGACCGCCGGACTGGGCGCGCTGACCGTGGTGCTGGAAGAAGGCCAGCGCGAGCGCTGGTTCGAATCCACCGAGATCGTGCTGCTGAGCGTGGTCTCGCTGGTCGGCTTCATCGCCCTGGTGGGCTCGCAATTCCTCAGCCGGCAGCCGGTGATCCGCCTGTCGATCCTGCTGCAACGCAGTTTCGGCGCGGTGTTCGTGATGGTGATGGCGGTGGGCATGATCCTGTTCGGGGTCATGTACATGATTCCGCAGTTCCTGGCGGTGATCTCCGGCTACAACACCGAGCAGTCCGGCTACGTGGTGCTGCTGTCGGGCGTCCCCACGGTGCTGCTGATGCCGATGATGCCCAAGCTGCTGACCACGGTGGACGTGCGCGTGCTGGTGCTCGGCGGGTTGAGCTGCTTCGCCGCGGCCTGCTTCGTCAACATGCACCTCACCGCCGAGTCGGTCGGCATGCATTTCGTCGCCGGGCAGCTACTGCAGGGCTGCGGGCTGGCGCTGGCGATGATGTCGCTCAACCAGGCGGCGATCTCCTCGGTGCCGCCGGACCTGGCCGGCGACGCCTCGGGCCTGTTCAATGCCGCGCGCAACATGGGCGGCTCGATCGGCCTGGCGCTGATCTCCACCTTCCAGGAGCGGCGCATGGTGTTCCATACGCAGATGCTCGGCAGCGGCACCACCGCCAATTCGCCGCTGGCGCAGGACTACCTGCACGGCATCGCCGCGCAACTGCAGTCGGTGTCCGGCGCCGGCGCGGCGATGCAGTCGCTGGCGCAACTGGCGCGGCTGGTGCAGCAGCAGGCCCTGGTGATGACCTACAACGATCTGTTCTGGATCTTCGGGGTGATCGTGGTCTGCACGATCCCGCTGGCGTTCCTGCTCAAGCCGCTGCCCAAGGGCGGCGCTCCGCTCGCGATGCATTGAGGATTCCATGGCCCTGCGTTTCTCCCGCGTTCTCGTCGCCGCCGCGCTGCCCTCGCTGCTGTCGGCCTGCATGCTCGGCCCGGACTACGTGAAGCCGCCGCCGGTGGCCGAGGCGGCGCTGGCGCAGCCG
>NZ_AQOI01000302.1:0-3849 GCF_000364665.1 Xanthomonas sp. SHU 199 | reverse complement strand
CTGTCATCGCAGGTGCATGACAGTTGACTCCTACAACGGGAGACGCGCAGCGCCGTCACTTCTCGACGAACGCGCGCTCGAACACATAGTGCCCCGGCGAGCCGATGCGCGGCGAGGCGACGAAGCCGCGGGCGTCCAGGGTGTGGCGCAGGTCGGCCAGCATCTGCGGGCTGCCGCAGATCATCGCGCGGTCGTGTTCCGGGTTCAGCGGCGGCAGGCCGAGGGTGCGCTGCATTTCGCCGCTCTCGAGCAACTCGGTGAGGCGGCCGCGGTTGCGGAAGTCCTCGCGGGTCACCGCCGGGTAGTACAGCAGCTTCTCGCGGATGGTCTCGCCGAGGAACTCGTGCTGCGGCAGTTCCTTCTCGAAATAGTCGCGGTAGGCCAGGTCCTTCTCGAAGCGCACGCCGTGGGTGAGGATCACCTTGTCGAAGCGCTCGTAGGTTTCCGGGTCCTTGATCACCGACAGCCACGGCGCCAGGCCGGTGCCGGTGCCCAGCAGGTACAGGTGGCGGCCCGGGTGCAGGTCGCTGATCAGCAGGGTGCCGGTGGGCTTCTTGCCGACCAGCACCGAATCGCCGGGCTTGATGTGCTGCAGGCGCGAGGTCAGCGGGCCGTCCGGCACCTTGATGCTGAAGAACTCCAGTTGCTCTTCCCAGTTGGCGCTGGCGATGGAATAGGCGCGCAGCAGCGGCCGCGTCTCCGTCTCCAGGCCGATCATCACGAACTGGCCGTTGTCGAAGCGGAAGCCGTCGTTGCGGGTGGTGGTGAAGCTGAAGTAGTCCTCGGTCCAGTGGCGGACATCGAGCACCGTTTCGGGGCCAAAAGCGGAAGACATGCCGTTGATCGTGATGGGGAAGGAACGGCGGCCATTCTACCCCATGCCGGTTCAAATGAGATCAACTCTCATTTGAGGGTCGGGCCGATCCCGGCGATCCGGCTCACTTCTCGAACGAGACCTCGTAGGACAGGTACAGCGGTGCCTGCGGCGGCGCCAGCAGTGGGCGCTGGCGCAGGAAACGCTCCAGGCACAGGGCCAGCGGGGTGGTGCCGTTGCGCCAGCTGGCGCCGACGCTGCCGTCGGCCTGCACCTGCACCACCACGGTGAACGGCGAGGTGTCCGGACGCGGCGTGGCGCAACTGGCCACGCCCTCGTCCAGCGCCGCGCGCTGCAGGGTCTGCAGGCGTTCCTGCATCGCCGCCGGCAGGCCGGCCTCGTCGCGGTCGGCCAGGGCCTTGGCCGCGGCGTAGTCGGACGGTGCCGGGGTGTCCGCGGCGGGAGCGGCGAGTGCCGGGACGGCGAGGGCGGCGGCGAACAGGCAGGGCAGGGTGCGGAGCATGGCGGTGTCGGAAGGGACGGACGGGCTAACGATACCCAGCGGCCTGCAGTTCGAACAGTTCCGCGTAGCGGCCGCCCTGCGCCATCAGTTCATCATGGGTGCCGCTGGCCTCGATCCGGCCGTCGGCCAGGACCAGGATGCGATCGGCCATGCGCACGCTGGAGAAACGGTGCGAGATCAGCACCGCGGTGCGGTTGTCGGATAGCTCCTTGAAGCGCTGGAACACCTCGAACTCGCTGCGCGCGTCCAGCGCGGCGGTCGGCTCGTCGAGGATCATCACCTGCGCGTCGCGCATGTAGGCGCGGGCGATGGCGATCTTCTGCCACTGCCCGCCGGACAGGTCCACGCCGGTCTTGAAGCGGCGCCCGATCACCTGCGCGTAGCCCTGCGGCAGGCCGTCGATCAACTCGGCGGCCATCGCCCGCTGCGCTGCGGCGCGGATCCGCGCCGCGTCGTCCAGCGCGTCGACCTGGCCGACGCCGATGTTCTCGCCGGCGCTGAAGTGGTAGCGCACGAAATCCTGGAAGATCACGCCCAGGTTGGCGCGCAGGTCGTCCAGGTCGTAGTCGCGCAGGTCGCGCCCGTCGAGCAGGATGCGGCCCTCGTCCGGGTCGTACAGCCGCGCCAGCAGCTTGACCAGGGTGGTCTTGCCGGCGCCGTTCTCGCCGACCAGGGCCAGCACCTCGCCCGCGCGCAGGGCGAAGTCCAGGTGCCGCACCGCCCACTGTTCGGCGTCCGGGTAGCGGAAGCCGACGTTCTCGAACACGAAGCCCTGCACGATCGGCCGCGGCACCGGTACCGCGCCCGGGCGGGTGCGGATCTCCGGGACGATGCGGAAGAACGAGTACAGGTCGTCCAGGTACAGCGCCTGCCCGGCCACCTGCGAGAAGCCGATCAGCAGGCCTTCCAGCAACTGCCGCAGGCGCAGGAAGCTGCCGGCCAGGAAGGTCAGGTCGCCGATGCTGAAGTCGCCGCGCACGGTGCGCCAGGCGATGTAGCCGTAGGCGCCGTAGTAGCCCAGCGTACCCAGCGCCGCCAGCACGGTGCCCCACAGCATGCGCTTGCGCGCCAGCGCGCGGTTGGCCTGGAAGTAGCGGTCGGCCAGGGCGCGGTAGCGCGCGATCAGGAAGTTGTGCAGGTTGAAGATCTTCACTTCCTTGGCGGTCTCGACGCTGGCGCCGAGCTGGCGCAGGTAGTCGAGCTGGCGGCGCTCGGCCGTCCACTGGAAGTTGAGCGAGTAGCCCAGCGCGTTGAAGTGCGCCTCGCCGATGAAGGCCGGCACCAGCGCCACCGCCAGCAGGGCGATGAGCCACGGCGCGTACACCAGCAGGCCGACCGCGAAGCTGACCACGGTGATCGCGTCCTGCACCTGGCCGAACAACTGGCTCATCAGGTTCATGCGGCCCATGGTCTGGCGCCGCGCGCGGTCCAGCCGGTCCTGCTGCTCCGGATCCTCGAAATCCTCCAGGTCCAGCTGCGCGGCGTGCTCCATCAACTGCACGCTGGTGGTGTTGTTGAACAACTCCGACAGCAGCGTGTCGGCGTAGCTGACCAGCCGCCCAAGCAGGTCCGAGGCGATCGCCAGCGCCAGCTCCAGGCCCAGCAGTTCCAGCAGCCGGTTCAGGCGGCCGCTGGCCAGGGCCTGGCCCAGCGTGTCGAACCCGGGCGATTGCCCGACCAGGTGGATGGCCTCGTCGATGATCAGCTTGCCGACGTACAGCGCGGCCACCGGCAGCAACGCGCGGATCACGCGCAGGCCGATGCTGCTGAGGGTCAGCCAGCGGCTGGTCTGCCAGATCTGGCGCAGGAACGGCGGCAGGTTGCGCATCGCGTCGAAGCGCTCGCGCAGGCTCGGGCCGGTGCGGGGCGCGGCGCGGGCGCCGCCATGGGAAGGGGAGGGGGAGGCCATCGGCGCATTGTGCCGGGGCAGGGTGTGCGCGGGGAGTGTGGGCTGCGCGGCGACGAAGGCTGCACCGGCGCTGACCCGATGGCTGGCGCGCGCTTTCTAAGGGCGGGGCATGGGGTAGCCTCGCCGCTGTCCAGCCGAGGCTGTTGCCATGTTCGATCCCGTTTCGTGTGCCGTCGCCCGCCTGCGTGCGCGCCTGCCGTCGTGGTGCGAACTGCTCGGTTGCGCGGTTTTCGTCCTGGTCGCCGCCGCGCTGCTGCGGTGGGGCGAGGCGACCATGGTGGTGTTGACACTGTCGTATGCGGTCTTCGCGATCGGCTACAGCCTGTCCCGCTTGTTCGGCGGTCGTGGTGGCATCGACCTCGATCAGCTATGGCGCGAGGTGCTCAATGCGGTTCTTGGTCTGTGTTGATGGGGTGTTGGTTGCGGCGCGGGCTGTCCGGCGCGACGGCTGTGTCATGCGGCGTGTCGCACCCTCACCCCAACCTCTCTTCCGGGGAGAGGGGCGAGCGCTTCCCTTCTCCCTGCGGGAGAAGGTGCCCCGAAGGGGCGGATGAGGGTACGGGCGAAGCCTCGAAAATGCTTGCTACTGCCAGGCGTTCCATG
>NZ_AQOI01000301.1:0-6043 GCF_000364665.1 Xanthomonas sp. SHU 199 | reverse complement strand
ACCCCAACCCCTCTCCCGGGGGGAGAGGGGCTGATGGAGGCGTCTGGCTGGAGCCTCTTTCGGCTTACTCGTCCAGCCGCAGCGTCAGGCACTTGGCCGCGCCGCCAGCCTTGAGGAATTCGTCCAGCGGGGTCTGCACCACGCGGTAGCTGATCGCGGCCAGTGCGGCACACAGTTCGGACGAGGCGCGGTTGAGCAGCAGGGTGTCGTCCAGGTCCACCGCGTTGCAGGCGAAGGCGAGGGCGTCGGCCTCGCCGACGGCGATGCGCCGCGAGGCCGGGATGTGCTGGGCGATCGCCTGCTGCGCGTCGGCGTCGAACGCGGCCGGGTAGTACAGCAGGTAGCCGTCGCGCAGCGGGCAGAAACAGGTGTCCAGGTGGTAGAAGCGCGCGTCGACCAGGCGCAGCGGCACCACCTCGATGTCCAGCAGGTCGGTCAGTTCATGCGCGGCGGCCAGGTCGCTGCGGTGGCCGTGGCCCATCCACAGCCGGCGTGCGCCGCGGTCCAGCAGCGCATCGCCGGCGCCTTCGAAATACACCTGCTCGGGCAGTTCGCAGATGCGCAGGCCGGCCTGGCGGCACCAGGCGGCGAACAAGGCTTCCTCGCCCCGGCGTTCTGCGTGGCGGAAGCGGCTGGGCACGAAACGATCGCCGAGCACCAGGCCAGCGTTGGCGCTGAACACCATGTCCGGCAGGCCCGGCGCGGCAGCGATGCAGTCGACGCGGGCGCCTGCCGCCTCGGCGGCGGACACCAGCGCGTTCCATTGCGCCTGCGCGCGCTCGCGGCTGGCGGCGTGGACGTTGCCTTCCATCCACGGATTGATCACGTAGTCCACCGCGAAGTGCTGCGGCGCGCACATCAGCAGGCGGTGGCGGTAGCGGGCGCCGGCGCGGGACTGCGGTTCGGGGGAGGCGAGGGCCAGGTCGGTCTCGTCGGCCAGGCCGACAGCAAGGGCGTTCTCGATCATGCGCGCGCTCCACGTCTGGGATGCGCGCCACGCTAGCGGTGGCGTGTTGCGGGGACATGTCGGTGGACTGGTGGCGTACGCCAGCGAGATGATCAGCCATTCGGCTGCTGAAAAGCCGGGGATTCGGGATTGGGGATTCGTGCAAGCAGAGCCGCGCGCGCTGGGTTTGCCTGGTGTTGGCATGCGTGGTCATGCGTCCAGCGGTGAGCATTCGGGAGTTTTGAAATGCTACGCATCCTTGCCGACGACGCGATCCTGCCTCCGAATCCCCAATCCCGAATCCCGAATCCCGAATCCCGAATCCCCAGTCCCGGCGCGCAGCGCCCTTACGGCAGCGTCGGCTGCAGTCCCACGCCCAGCCGGTTCCAGGCGTTGATCACGGCCACCGCCATGGTCAGCGCGCTGATCCCGGCCGGGTCGAACTGCGCCGCGAGTGCGTCGTAGATGGCCTGCGGTGGCGCGCCGGCAGGTAGTGTGGTCAGCGCCTCGGCCCAGTCCAGCGCGGCGCGCTCGCGGGCGTTGAAGAAGCGGCTATCGCGCCAGGCGGCGAGGGTGTCGAGCTTGCGCGGTTCGGTGCCCGCCTTGCGCAGGGCGGTGGCATGCATGTCGATGCAGTAGGCGCAGCCGTTGAGCTGGGAGACGCGCAGGAACACCAGTTCGGTGAGGGCACTGCCGAGCGTGCCGTCGTGGACCTGCTGGCTGGCGCTGAGCAGGGCGCGGAATGCGTCGGGTTCGTGGCGGGTGTAGTCGATGCGATGGAAGTGCATGGTGGGTCGCGCATGGCGGCCAGCATGGCCGCCTTCCCCTCCAGGACGCGGCTGTGCGTCGCGGCGTGACAGCGCCGGCGCAGGTCAGTCACGGCTGGCTGCAGGTCGCGCCGTCGGCGCCGGCAACTTGTCCGGGTTCATCAGCGTCAGCACTTCGGCGATGCGCTCGCCGTCGATCACCAGCAGCGTCGCCGACTGCAGCCGCGGCCCCAGGAAGCGCAGGATCGCCGGTTCGCCGTTGACCGTGCCGATCCGCGCCTGCAGGCCCAGGCCGCGCCGCGCCACTGCCCAGTACAGCCGACCGATGCGCTCGGCGCCGTGCAGCGGGCGCAGGCTGGCGGTGACCTTGCCACCGCCGTCGGAGCGCAACTGCGCGTCGGCGTGCAGCAAGGCGGCGATGGCGGCGCGGTCGCCGCGCTGCGAGGCGTGCAGGAAGCGCTCCAGCAACTGGCGGTGGTGTTCGGGCGTGACCGCGAAGCGGGCCTGGCCCTGGCCGAGCCGCTCGCGCGCCCGGTGCACCAGTTGCCGGCAGCCGGCCTCGCTGCGCTCCAGGGTGCGGCCGATCTGCGCGTAGTCGTGGTCGAAGGCCTCCTTCAGCAGGAACGCCGCGCGCTCGTGCGGGTTCAGCCGCTCCAGCAATGCCAGGAACGCCAGCGACACCTGCTCGGCGCGGTCATGGCGCTCGGCCGGGTCGGCGTCTTCTGCGTCGGCGATCTCCAGCGGCTCGGGCAGCCACGGCCCGACGTAGTGGACGCGGGCGCTGCGCGCCGCGCGCAGGCGGTCCAGGCCGAGCCGGGTGGTGGCGGTCACCAGCCAGGCCTCGGGGTCGCGGATCGCGCGGCGGTCGCTGGCCTGCCAGCGCAGCCAGGCGTCCTGCACGGTGTCCTCGGCGTCGGCGCGGCTGCCGAGCAGGCGGTAGGCCAGCCCGAACAGCCGGGCGCGGTGGGATTCGAAGGTCGGATCGTGGGTCATGACGACCAGGACGGAACAGGGCGTGCCGGCGTGACAGCGGGCGGGGCCGCCACTTTGCCCTAAAATGGGCGGGTTTCCCCCCGCCAGCCGCAGAGCCAGCCGTGACCTCGATCAAGCAGGAAGACCTCATCCAGTCCGTCGCCGACGCGCTGCAGTACATCAGCTACTACCATCCGGTCGACTACATCAAGAACCTGTCCGCGGCCTACGAGCGCGAGCAGTCGCCGGCGGCCAAGGACGCCATCGCACAGATCCTGATCAATTCGCGCATGTGCGCCGAGGGCCACCGGCCGATCTGCCAGGACACCGGCATCGTCACCGTGTTCCTCGAGATCGGCATGAACGTGCGCTGGGACGACGCCACCATGGGCGTGGAAGACATGGTCAACGAGGGCGTGCGCCGCGCCTACAACCATCCGGACAACAAGCTGCGCGCCTCGGTGCTGGCCGACCCGGCCGGCAAGCGCCAGAACACCAAGGACAACACCCCGGCGGTGGTCAACGTGAAGGTCGTCCCCGGCGACACCGTCGACGTCATCGTCGCGGCCAAGGGCGGCGGCTCGGAGGCCAAGAGCAAGTTCGCCATGCTCAATCCCTCCGACTCCATCGTCGACTGGGTGCTCAAGACCGTGCCGACCATGGGCGCCGGTTGGTGCCCGCCGGGCATGCTCGGCATCGGCATCGGCGGCACCGCCGAGAAGGCGATGCTGCTGGCCAAGGAAGCGCTGATGGAGCCGATCGACATCGTCGACCTGCAGGCCCGCGGCGCGTCCAACCGTGCCGAGGAGCTGCGCCTGGAGCTGTACGAGAAGGTCAACGCGCTGGGCATCGGCGCGCAGGGCCTGGGCGGCCTGACCACGGTGCTGGACATCAAGGTCAAGGACTACCCGACCCACGCCGCCAACCTGCCGGTGGCGCTGATCCCCAATTGCGCGGCGACCCGCCATGCGCACTTCACCCTGGACGGCAGCGGCGCGGTGATGCTGGATCCGCCATCGCTGGAAGACTGGCCCAAGCTGACCTACAACCCGACCAATGCGCGCCGGGTGAACCTGGACACCATCACCCGCGAGGAAGTGGCCAGCTTCAAGCCGGGCGAGACGATCCTGCTCAACGGCAAGCTGCTCACCGGCCGCGACGCCGCGCACAAGCGCATGATCGACATGCTCAACCGCGGCGAGACGCTGCCGGTGGACTTCACCAACCGCTTCATCTACTACGTCGGCCCGGTCGATCCGGTGCGCGACGAAGTGGTCGGCCCGGCCGGCCCCACCACCGCCACGCGCATGGACAAGTTCACCCGGCAGATGCTGGAGCAGACCGGCCTGCTGGGCATGGTCGGCAAGTCCGAGCGCGGCGATGCGGCGATCGCCGCGATCCGCGACAACAAGGCGGTGTACCTGATGGCGGTCGGCGGCTCGGCCTACCTGGTGTCCAAGGCGATCAAGGCCAGCAAGGTGCTGGCGTTCGAAGACCTGGGCATGGAGGCGATCTACGAGTTCGAGGTCAAGGACATGCCGGTGACCGTGGCGGTCGACGCCAGCGGCGAGTCGGTGCACAAGACCGGCCCGCGCGAGTGGCAGGCGCGCATCGGCAAGATCCCGGTGGTGGTGGTCGAGGCCTGATCGGCCGCAGCGCGACCGCCGGCGAAGTCGCCGGCGTTCTGCGCGGCGCTGGCGGTGCGCCGGCGCCGCGGCAATAATCGGCGCTGGTTCCGCCTCCGGGGAAAGCGTCGTGTCCATCGTGCTTTACGGCTCGCCCAGTACCGCCTCGTTCGTCGTGCACTGGTTGCTGATCGAACTGCAGGTCGATTTCGAACTGCGCATGCTCGATTTCGAGCGCCAGGAGCAGAAGAGCCCCGCGTACCTGGCGCTCAACCCGCAGGGGCGGGTGCCGACGCTGGTGCTGGACGGGCAGGTGCTGACCGAATCGGTCGCCATCGCCATGCACCTGGCCGACCTCTATCCGCACGCCGGCCTGGCGCCGCCGCCCGGCACCCATGAACGCGCGGCCTATTACCGCTGGATGCTGTTCGGCGCCTACACCCTGATGCCGGCCTACCGCGACTGGTTCTATCCCGACGAACCGGCCGGCGCCGACAACGCCGAGCGCGTGCGCGCCAGTGCCCGCGCGTTCCTGGAAAAGGCCTGGGACGAGGTGGCGACCCACCTGGAGCAGGGCGGCCCGTATCTGCTCGGCGAGCACTGCAGCGCCGCCGACTTCGTGCTGGTCATGCTGATGCGCTGGTCGCGCAACATGCCGCGGCCCGCCGACAGCTGGCCGGCGCTCAAGGCACTGGCCGAGCGGATGAAGGCGCGCCCGGCGTTCCACGAGACCTATCGGCGTGAAGGCATTACCGATTGGGCGTGAGGTATGGCGCGGAAGCGTGGTTCCGGAAGCAACGGTGGCTATGTCGTGGGGCGTCGGCTGTCGGGGTCCCGTCCAGTTTCCCCGGACAACGGAAGTGGGTTCGCGGAAACTGTGCTCGTCCCTTTTTTCTGCTCTTCGACATGAGAGCCGAATCAGCGAAGCGCTGATTCACAAGCACTTGCGCTGACCGCTCACGTGATTCACCGCGCGCAAGAGGCGTCGCGCGTCGTCGAGCAGCACGCGGCGCCCCCTCCTGCGTCACGTTGTCGCACCCGCGACTGCGGCCGACCCGCTGCCGACGCGGCCGCCTAGAATGATGCGGTGTCCGTCCTCCGTGCTCCCGCCCGACTGCGCCGCCTGATGCGCTGGCCCGCCTTGCTGGCCGCGCTGTTGCTGGTGGTCGCGCCGGTGGTCAGCCGGCTGCTGGAGACCGCAAGCCTGTCGGTGCCGATGTGCACGACGGCCGGGTTGCAGGCGATGCCGGAACTGCCACCGGAACACGGCGCTGCGCACGCGATCCACGCCGATCACCACGAGGTGTCGGGCGCACAGCGCGACCATGGCCCGGCGCATGCCGCCTGCGATTACTGCCTGCTCGCCGCACGGCTGCTGCCGTGGCTGGCGATCGTCCTGCTGCTGGCCACGGCCTTGCCGGCGCCGAGGGCCGCGACGCCGCTGCGTCATCGCGTCCATGCCGCTGTGCGCTGGCGTGCGCACGGCGCACGCGGGCCGCCACCGAATCTCCAGAACGCTCTCCTGTTTCCGGTGCGCTAGGCGCGCCGGCGCCGTTTTTTTCTGGAGTTCACCTCATGCCTCAGTTCCTGCCGTCGCCCACGCGGGCGGCGTTGTCGTGCTGCATTCTTGTCAGTCTGTTTCCCGCTTCCGGCCATGCCGAAGCGCCCGATGCCACCACCCTCGACCGGATGCAGGTGACTGCCACCGCGCCGGTCGCGCCGCTGACCTGGGC
>NZ_AQOI01000300.1:0-21799 GCF_000364665.1 Xanthomonas sp. SHU 199 | reverse complement strand
TCGATCCGAAGCTGCCGCGGCAGCCGGTGCCGGCCAGCGACGGCGCCGACTATCTGAAGACCGTGCCGGGCTTCGCCGCGATCCGCAACGGCGGCACCAACGGCGATCCGGTCCTGCGCGGCATGTTCGGCTCGCGGCTCAACGTGCTCAGCAACGACGGCACCCTGGTCGGCGCGTGCCCGGCGCGGATGGACAACGCCTTGTCCTACATCGCGCCGGAGACTTTCGACCGGCTCACCATCGTCAAGGGCCCGCAGACCGTGCGCTGGGGGCCCGGCGCCTCCGCCGGCACCGTGCGCTTCGAGCGCGACACCCCGCATTACGCGGCGCCGACGCTGGAAGGCGAGGCCAGCGCGCTGGTCGGGTCTTGGAACCGCAACGACCAGAACCTGGACCTGCGCGGCGGCAACCGCAGCGGCTACGCCCGCGTGGACGCCAACCGCTCCGAGGCCGGCGACTACCGCGACGGCGACGGCGCAGTGGTGCCGTCGCGCTGGCGCAAGTGGAATGCCGACGCCGCGGTCGGCTGGACTCCGGACCCGGACACCGTGCTGGAACTCTCCGCCGGCAGCGGCGACGGCCTGGCCCGCTACGCCGGGCGCAGCATGGACGGCACCCAGTTCCGTCGCACCAGCTACGCCGCGCGCTTCGAGCGCACCGACCTGCCCGGCGCCTGGGAAGCGCTGCGCGCCAACGCCTACGTCAACGATGCCGACCACGTCATGGACAACTACACGTTGCGCCGGCCCAACCCGCAGTCGGCGATGCCGATGCCGATGGCCGCCAACGTGGACCGGCGCACCCGCGGCGGGCGCGTGGAATCGGAGTGGCGCTGGGAGCAGGTCGTGGTCCAGGCCGGCGTCGACACCCAGCAAAGCCGCCACCGCGACCGCAGCGCCAGCGGCGAGGGCGCATACCGGACCGTGCCGTGGCGCACCGACGCGCGGTTCGACAATCTTGGCGCGTTCGCCGAGGCGACCTTCGGCGCCGGCACGGCGCAGCGCTGGATCGCCGGCCTGCGCCTGGATCGCGCGCAGGTCGAGGACACCCGGCGCAGCATCGGCATGATGGGCATGCCCAATCCCACTGCCGGACAGACGCGCAGCGAAGACCTGGGCAGCGGTTTCCTGCGCGTGGAGCGCAACCTCTCGGCCGACACCGTCTGGTATGCCGGCCTCGGCCGCAGCGCACGCATGCCGGACTACTGGGAGCTGTTCTCTGCCGACATGGGCCCGATGGGCGCGGCCAACGCCTTCGCCGGGCTGCGCCCGGAACGCACCACCCAGCTCGATCTCGGCCTGCAGTACCGCGGCGCGACCGTGCAGGGTTGGGTCTCCGCCTACGCCGGGCGGGTGCAGGACTTCATCCTCTTCACCTATGCCGACGGCGGCATGATGGGCACCAGCACCCGCGTCGACAATGTCGATGCGCGCATCGCCGGCGCCGAGGCGGGACTGGATTGGCAGCCGTTGCACGGCCTGACTCTCGGCGGCACGCTGGCCTACGCCTGGGGCGAGAACCGCAGCGACGGCACGCCCTTGCCGCAGATGCCGCCGCTGGAATCGCGGCTGCGACTGGAGTGGGAAGGGCAGCGCTGGTCGGCCGGGGCGCTGCTGCGCGCGGTGGCGCGGCAGGGGCGGGTGGCGTTGGACCAGGGCAACGTGGTCGGCCGCGACCTCGGCCGCAGCGCCGGTTTTGCCACGCTGGGGGTGAGCGGCGGCTACCGGGTCAGTGAGGGGCTGCGGCTGAGCGCCGGCATCGACAACGTGTTCGACCGCCGCTACAGCGAACATCTCAACCTGGCCGGCAGCGCCGATTTCGGCTTCCCGGCCGACCCGGTGCGCATCGCCGAACCGGGCCGCAATCTCTGGTTGAAGGGCAACTACCGGTTCTGAGCGACCGGCGCACGCGACGCCCAGGCGGGCGTCGCGTGCGCCGCTCAGCCGTGGCCGATCAGAACCATTCCAGCAGCGAGATGCCGACGCCGACGTAGGTGGCGCGGTGGTTGTAGTCGATCATGCTCTCGCCATAGCCGTCGAACACCTGCACATGGCCGCGCAGCAGGTTGCTGATCGGGAAGCCCCAGTCCAGCTGCACCGCGCCGTGCGAGCGGTCGCCGCCGCGCAGCGAATGCCGTGCCATCAGCGCCACCTCGTGGCCGTTGCGGTTGTAGATCAGGGTCGCGTCGCCGCGGCCCATGTAGTCCTCGATGTCCGGATTGTTGTCCTGCTTGCGGCTCTCCGGGATGCGGTACCAGGGGCGCAGCACCAGCGCCCAGTTGTCGCGGTCCAGACCGATGTTGAGCATCGCCCGGTTCCAGCTGCGCGACAGCGGATCGCTGCGGCCGTTGGACTGGTGGGTCAGCTGGATGCCGGTCATCCGTCCCTTCCAGCCGAACAGGCTGTAGTTGTTGCGGAACACCAGCATCAGTTCCGGCTCGTAGTTGGTCTCGCGGAACGGCCGCGACTGCTCCGCGTTGTAGACCTGCCAGCGCGAGCTCTGGGTATACGCGCCCCACAGGTCGCCGTTGTCGCCGAAGATGTTCTCCACGATCTTGGTCTTGAAGCTCAGCTGGAACTTCGCCTCCACGCTGTCCAGCGGCTCGGCGGTGGTCACCGTGTTGACCGGGTTCGGCGAGGACGGCAGCTCGTTCTTCTTGCTGGTCCAGAACGCCGGCAGCAGGTACACCGGCTTGTAGGCGCGCAGCTGGAAGGTGCCCAGCTTGGAGTCCTTGGCCAGTTCCCAGCGGCTGTCCAGCAGCGAGCCCTTGCCGGCATTGGCGATGGTGCTGTCGTAGCGGTCCTGCTTGAAGATCGCGGCGGCGCGTTGGCGGGTGCGCTCGGCGACGCCGGCGTCTTCCGGCACGCTGGCGTCCAGCTGTTGCTTCTGGCGTTCGCTGGCAGCCTTTGCCGCGGCATCGGCGGCCTGCGGATCGGCGGTGCGGCGCGACAACGCCTGGTCGTAGCAGGCCAGGCGGGCGGCGTCGCTGGAAATCGCCACGCAGGCTTCCGGCGAGGCGGGGGTGGGCAGGACTTCCTGCGCGTGCGCAAGCGGCACGGCCGCGATCGACAGCAGCAACAGGGGACGGACCTGACGATGGGACATGCGGTTCTCGCTGCAACGGGCGGCGCGGGCGGGTGGTGCGCTGCCGGGGTGAATGGCCGGCAGGGAAAATACAGGAAGTGACGACAACAGGGTCATCACACGTTCATGCTGCCGCCGCGACGCCGGCTTCAGGCGTACTGCGTCAGAGCAGCCAGGCCACCGCGAACACCGCGAGCATCGCCAGCGCCAGGCCGAGCTTGGCGGCGGTACCCAGGACGATGCCCAGCCAGGTGCCGACGCCGACGCGGGTCGCCTGGCGCAGTTCGCGGCCGTGCCAGTACTCCCCGACCAGGGCACCGACGAAGGGGCCGACGAACAGCCCGATCGGCATGAAGAACATGCCGGCGATCCCGCCCAGCACCGATCCCCACAACGCCTTGCGGCTGGCGCCGACGCGCTGCGCACCGAACGCGGTGGCCAGCAGGTCGACCAGCAGCGACAGCGCGGTGAGCACGCCGAGCACGGTCAGCGTCGGCCAGCCGAGCCGCTGGAAGCCGTCGGCCCAGGCCGCCAGCAGCATCCCGGCGAACATCAGCGGGGTGCCGGGCAGGGCCGGCAGCAGCACCCCTGCCAGCCCGACCAGCACCAGGAGACCGGCACAGACGTAATAGATGAATGCAGGGTCCACGTGGCTCACCGCGGGGGAGGTTTGGGGGTTGACAGATGGGGTCTTTTTGCTGATTGCATTTTCATTTTGACCGGGGTAAGTTGCAGCCGCTGCGTTTGCAAAGGTCACCGTGAATCGTGGCCTGATGCGGTAGATCCACCGATCCGCTACATCGTTATACCTCGCTTCCTCCTTGCAACCAGCCGCCGCACCCCACGGCGTACCCACCCCTGAGACGTGTTCCAAGGAGTAAGTCGATCATGAACGGCACTGGCAATCGCGAAAACGGCACCGTGAAGTGGTTCAACGATGCCAAGGGTTTCGGTTTCATCAGCCGCGAAAACGGCGAGGACGTGTTCGTGCACTTCCGGGCGATCCAGACCCAGGGCTTCAAGAGCCTGAAGGAAGGCCAGAAGGTCAGCTTCACCGTGGTGCAGGGCCAGAAGGGCCTGCAGGCCGACGCGGTGCAGCCGCTCTGAGGCGTTGTCGCGCGCCGCGTCGCGCGCAGCAAAAAGGCCCGCACTGCGGGCCTTTTTGCGTTTCGGGGCAGGTCGGCGAGGCCGATCAGCGCGGCACGACGCGCCCGTTCACCACGCGCACGTAGGTGTTCTCGCGCACCCCGGCCAGGTCGCGCTGGTTGACCACGATCACCCGGCCGTCGTCCATCTGCACATGCACGTCGTAGGTGTCGCTGGTGACGTTCTTCTGGATCTGGTTGCCGGCGAGTGCGCCAGCCGCCGCGCCGGCCACCGCCGACACGTTCTGGTTGCCCTTGCTGCCGCCGGTGTGGTCGGAAATCTCGTGGCCGGCGACCGCGCCGACGATGCCGCCCAGGATCGCGCCCGTGGCCGACGGCGCAGTGCGGCCGGACGGTACGGTGTCGATGCGGGTGACGATGCCGCAGTCGACGCAGCGAGTCTGGGTGTAACCGCCGCGCGCCGGCTGGCTGTAGCCGCCGCCGTAACCGCCGCCATAGCCCGGGGACGTGGCGCAGCCTGCCAGCGCCAGGGTCGCCACGGCAGCGGTGGCCATCAGTTGAATCTTCATGGGTGCTCTCCTCGACAGTGATGGAGCGCGGCGGCAGCGCCGCGTTCGCACGCATCCTGTCCATCCCTGCGTGAATGAAACGCCAACCCTGGCAGGGGCCGTTCAGCCTCGCGCCGGCTCGCGTCAGCGGCAATTCATCGACACGCGCACTGGCACATGTGCGCTGAAGCCACGTCGCCAGCGCAGCGAGGCCTGCGTCGGTCCGTTAGCGAAACCCCGGCAGCAAGCTCGGCGCCGCTCTCGCCGGGCGCTCAGCGGAAATCGCGGTGGCAGGCGTCGCAGCGTTCGTCGATCTGCTGGCGCGCCTGCGCCAGCGCGGCGCAGTCGGCCGGCGGCTGTGCCAGCGCCGCGTCCACACCGGCGCGCAGCGCATCGGCGTGCTCGCGGAAGCGGCTGTCGTCGGCCAGGTCGGGAAACGCCGTGCCCAGTTCGTCGCCGAGCAGGCGCAGCGTGCGCAGCCGCGCCTGCGGACCCGCGCCGCTGCATTGCCGGTGCGCGGCGTCGCGTTCGAGCAGCGCCAGTTGCTTGCCCATGACCTGCATCAGGCTGCGCGGGAATGGATCCTGCCGCGCCTGCACCGCGCGCAGCGCCATCACCGTCAGCACCAGGCCGAGCAACAGGCCGGCCAGCAGCACGAACAGATAGCGTGAGGTGGAGGCGGGCGGGGATGAGGGCGGCTTGGCCATGGCAGGCATGCGCAGCGGGATGGAGTGCCGATGGTACGCCTGCGGCGACGCGTCGCGCGCGGGCCGCCAAGCCACGCCGCGAATCCCCAGTCCCCAGTCCCCAATCCCGGCTCCCCAGGCAATCCCCTAAAATGCGCGGATGAACGAACAATGGCGCGAACGCTTCGCCGGCATCGACCGGCTCTACGGGCAAGGCACGATCGCGCGGCTGGCGCGCTGCCGGGTGGCGGTGGTCGGCATGGGCGGGGTCGGCTCGTGGGTGGTCGAGGCGCTGGCGCGCTCGGCCGTCGGGCATCTGACCCTGATCGACGCCGACGACATCTGCGTGTCCAACACCAACCGGCAACTGCCGGCACTGGCCGGTCAGTACGGGCGCAACAAGGCGGTGGCGATGGCCGAGCGCTGCGTGGCGATCAATCCGCAGATCGAGGCGGTGGCGGTCGAGGCCTTCCTCACCCCGACCAACATCGCCGACTTGCTCGATGCCGGCTTCGACCTGGTGATCGATGCCTGCGACAGCTTTCGGGTCAAGGTCGAGACCATCGCCTGGTGCCGGCGGCGCAAGCTGCCGCTGCTGACCGTGGGCTCGGCCGGCGGGCGCACCGATCCGACCCTGGTGCGGATCCGCGACGTGTCGCGCACCGAGCACGACGCCATGCTGGCGCTGATCCGCAAGAAGCTGCGTAGCGAGTTCAATTTCCCCAAGAACCCGCAGCGCTATTTCGGCGTGCCGGCGGTGTACTCGCTGGAGAACGTGCGCTATCCGCAGGCCGATGGCAGCGTCTGCGGACTGCGGCCGGTGCTGGGGCCGGATGCGGCCTTGAATCTGGACTGCGGCGCCGGGCTGGGCGCGGCCACCCACATCACCGGTGCGTTCGCCTTCGCCGCGGTCGGCAAGGCGCTGGAGATGCTGTTGAAGCGCGCGGTGGCGCGCGAGGCGGCGGCCGCCTAGCGCGCGCTGGACGGCGGCGGCGCGTCCGGGGCGCGCGTGGCCGCGCCGCTCATCAGGTTGCGCTCGGTGCCGGCCTGCAGGAAGGCCAACCGTTCCAGGTCGTGCGCCGGCTGCGGCCGGCCGAACAGGAAGCCCTGGAAGTGCCGGCAACCCATCGCCGAGAGCATCTCGCACTGCTGCGCATCTTCGATGCCTTCGGCCAGCGCGACCATGCCCATCACCTCCGAGATCTCCACGATCTTGGCCAGCAGGCGCCGCGAGGACTCGTCGGCCTTGGCGTCGTTGACGAACTGCCGGTCGATCTTGAGCTTGGTGACCGGCAGCGTCCTGAGCATGGCCAGCGACGAGAAGCCGGTGCCGAAATCGTCCAGCGCCCAGCCGATGCCGAACGCCTTGAGTTCGTGCATCTTGGCGCGCACCCCGGCGGTGTCCACGTACAGCGCCGATTCGGTCAGTTCGAATTCCAGCGACGCCGGCGCCACCCCCTCGCTGGTGATCACCTGCTTCACCGACGCCACGAAGTTGGGATCGAGCAACTGCACCGGGCTGACGTTCACCGCGACCACCAGCGCACGCAGATCCTGCTCGTGCGACCAGCGCCGCAGCGTGCTGCAGGCCTGGCGCAGCACTTCCAGTCCCACGTCCCGGATCAGCTGGCTCTCTTCGGCCAGCGGGATGAATTTGTCCGGGGTCAGCAGCTTGCCGCTGGGATGGCGCCAGCGCACCAGCGCCTCGGCGCCGAGCATGCTGCCGTTCGCGCTCACCTGCGGCTGGTACAGCACCTCGATCTCGCCGTTGCCGACTGCGCGCGCCAGTTCCCGCTCCAGCGAAATGCGCGCGTTCACGTCGTTGCGGTAGATGTGCAGGATCGCCGCGAGCAGGCCGGCCGCGCAGGCCATGTTGGAGATCGCGCCGAGCCGGCGCATCCCCAGCGGTGGCGAGGACGCCGGCGCCAGCCAGTCCAGTTCGCCCGAACCGAACGCGACGAAGGCGCCCAGGCACGCCAGCGGGAACACCAGCGCGCGGTAGCGGCGGCTGCGGTCGAACACGAACAGCGCGCCGGCCGCCAGCGGCAGGAAGAAGGTGTGCACCGAGCGCGGCACCGTGCCGATCGGCGCATCGATGAACGAGATCACCAGCACCACCACGAACACGCCATGCGCCACCAGCGACAACGAGGCCTCGTCGCAATGGCGGCGGCGGCACAGCGCGAGCAGGCCGACCGCCGTGAGCCCGACGAAGGCGAGCGCCAGTTCCGGCCGGCCGTAGTACAGGTAGCACACGGTCCACAAGGCGCCGAGCGTGGTGCACGAGACCCCGGCCAGGGTCAGGGTGCTGCGCATCTTGCGGCTGCGATTGCTGTCGCGGAATTTCAGGGAGACCCAGCTTTCGCCGTTGGAGACGTGTTTCTCCGAACTCGCGGCGCTTTTCATCGTCGTGGCGCTCGCATGCGCGATGGCTCCGCTCGCGCCGGGGCGGCCGCGGAGGAGGCGATCGCACGCGTGCGCCGCGCGCTGTGGAGAAGCGGGTAGGGGATACGGCTTGCCGGTTGTTTCACGCCAGGATGATCCGATCTGCCAGAACGCGTGCCATCGAGCCGGCCGCCGAGCCTTTTGCTGAGAGCGAACGGGTTCACACTCCGGTGCCTGGCGGACAAAAGATCCGCTCGCCGTTCAGCGCGGTGCACAGTAGCAGAAGCCAGCAGGCGGAAACCCTGTCGAAAGACCGTGATCCGGTAGCCCAGTTCACAGTTTCGTACGAAAGATGCGCGGCAAGCGACGTTCGCGCGGATTGCTGCAGCGTGGAGCTGCGCGTTGGCCAGCGTGCCTGTGTGCCGAGCGGCGCTTGCGCGGGGCGCCGCTACGCCGGCGAGCGGTGTGCGCTGTGTCTGCGGGACAGTCCTGCGTCAGCCCGGCGCGGCTGCGTCGGGAAGCACGTCGGGCAGGCCGAACAAGCGCCGCGCATTGGCCGTGGTCTGCGCGGCGATGGAGTCGGCAGGTGCGTCGCGCAGCGCGGCAATGGTGTCCAGCACCGTGCGCAGCCGCGCCGGTTCGTTGCGCTGGCCGCGGATCGCGGCATCGGGCTGGTCCGGCGCATCGGTTTCCAGCAGCAGCTGTTGCAACGGCACCGTGGCGGCGAGCCGGCGCAGGCGCTGCGCCCGTGCGTAGGTGACCGGCCCGCCCAGGCCGATCAGGAAATCCAGCGACTGCAACTGTGCCGCCTGCTCGGCGCTGCCGGCGAAACTGTGCACCACGCCACGCAGGCGCCCGACCTTGCGGATTGCCAGGATCACCGCGTCCACCGCGCGCCGCGCATGCACGATCACCGGCAGGTCGAACTCGCGTGCCAGTTGCAGCTGGCCAGCGAAGTAGCGCTGCTGCTCGGCTTCGTCCAAGCCTTCGACGAAGAAGTCCAGGCCGCATTCGCCGATCGCGCAGGGACGCTCGCGTTCGATCCACTCGCCGAGCAAGGGCAGGTGCTCGGGCCGGTGCTCGGCCAGAAACAGCGGATGCAGGCCATACGCCGGATACAGGCCGGGCGCGGCCGCGCAGACCGCACGCAGCTTCGCCCAGGACGCCGCGGTCACCGCCGGCACCACCTGCGCCTGCACGCCCGCCGCCTGCGCGCGCGCGATCACCGCGTCGCGGTCCGGATCGAACTCCTCCGCGTCCAGGTGGCAGTGGCTGTCGATCAACGGCATCGGCGCTCAGCGGCGCGCGCGTTGCGCGGTCGAGTTCAGCGGCTCGGTGGCCGGCGCCGGGGTGCGGGTCTTCCAGTTGGCCAGCAGCAGGGTGCCCAGGCCGAACACGATCTCGTCGATGAAGGGCACCGGATCGGGCAGCAGCACGCTCAGCACGAACAGCCCGGCGGTGATCTTGAACAGCGTCGGGTAGCGCAATTTGCCCGCCCAGCGCAGCAGCGGATAGACGATCGGGTTGGGCATGTCAGGTGCTCCTGGGCAGCGGTGGAAACGCTAACAGCTTTGATATGGCGACGTTCCGGGGGCGTTACCAGTTGCGTGTACGCCGCGTTACTGAATAGGGAGCGGATCGGTTCAGCTTCGGCATGGTAATCACAGCACCGTAGACAACGCGGTCAGCCCGCAGGAGAGCACACATGAAAAGCACTACGACAACCGTTCTGGTCGCGGCTGGCGCCTTGCTGGTCGGCGGCGTCGCCACCGCGGCCTTCATGAACAATCGCGACAAACCAGTGGACGTCGCCAGCGGCGACGTGCGCCCGGCCCTGGACAATACCCGCGGCGACAGCGCGATGGACAACAGCGTCGGCGGCAAGCTCGAGTACGCCGACGTGGTCCGGGTCGACCCGATCACCCAGAAGCAGCAGCGCTACGCCGAGGTGATCGGCACCGAGCCGCTGCGCCAGACCTCCACCACCACCACGCCACGCCAGGTGTGCAACGACGTGGTGGTGCAGGAGCGCCTGCCCGAGCGCGACGGCAATGTCGGCGGCACCGTGGTCGGTGCGGTGGTCGGCGGCCTGCTCGGCAACCAGATCGGCCATGGCAACGGCCGCAAGGCCGCGACTGCGGCCGGCGCGGTGGCCGGTGGCTTCATCGGCAACCGCATCGACCAGAACCATGTCGGCGGCCGCGTGGTCGACCGCACCGAGCGCCAGTGCCACACCGAGAACAGCACCGCGCAGTCCTCGACCATCACCGGCTACAACGTGACCTACCGCAACGACGACGGCACCACCGGCACCATGCGCATGGACAGCAAGCCGGGCAGCCGCATCGCCATGGGCACGCAGGACGTGGTCAAGGGCTACGACGTGACCTACCGTTACGACGGCCAGGAAAAAACCGTGCGCATGGACGACCGCCCGAACAGCGACCGCCTGCCGGTGCTGGACGGCCGCCTGGTCACCCAGACCGCCTCGGCCGGCGACACTACCGTCAGCCAGCGCTGAGTCGCAGCGCGGTTGCATCTCCGAAGGCCGGCGCTTGCGCCGGCCTTCTTCCATTTGAGGGCGGCGGCGCAGGCGGGGCCGATACAATGCGGCTTTCGCCGTGGACACCGCCATGCCCTTGCCTTGCGACGACCTGTTCAACGTAGCCGCGCTGCTCAGCGAGGAGGAGCGCGCGATCCAGCAGGCGGTGGCGCGCTTCGTCGACGCCAAGGTGCTGCCGGTGATCGGCGACGCCTTCGACCAAGCGCGGTTCCCGCGCGAACTGGTGCCGGAACTGGCGCAACTCGGGCTGCTCGGCGCCAGCCTGCCCGCCGGGCAGGGCGGTGGCGGCCTCAACGCGGTCTGCTACGGCCTGATCTGCCAGGAACTGGAGCGCGGCGACAGCGGCCTGCGCAGCTTCGTCAGTGTGCAGTCCTCGCTGTGCATGTACCCGATCCATGCCTACGGCAGCGACGCGCAACGCCAGCGCTGGCTGCCGGCGATGGCCGCCGGCACGGCGATCGGCTGCTTCGGCCTGACCGAGTCCCAGGGCGGCTCCGACCCGGCGGCGATGCAGACCCATGCGGTGCGCGACGGCGACGGTTGGCGCCTGAGCGGCAGCAAGATGTGGATCACCAACGGCAGCATCGCCGACGTGGCGATCGTGTGGGCGCAGACCGACGACGGCATCCAGGGTTTCCTGGTCGAGGCCGGCACCCCGGGCTTCGGCACCCAGGACATCGCGCACAAGATGAGCCTGCGCGCCTCGGTGACCTCGGCGCTGTTCTTCGACGACGTGCGCCTGCCCGACAGCCAGCGCCTGCCCGGCGTGCGCGGTCTGAAGGGGCCGCTGGGCTGCCTGACCCAGGCCCGCTACGGCATCAGCTGGGGCGCGATCGGCGCGGCCATCGCCTGCCTGCGCGAGGCGCTGGCCTATGCCGGTGAGCGCATGCTGTTCGGGCGGCCGCTGGCGGCGACGCAGAGCGCGCAGATCAAGCTGGCCGACATGGCACGGCGCATCGCCAGCGCGCAGTTGCTGGCGCTGCAACTGGGCCGGCTCAAGGACGCCGGCACGCTGCAGCCGGCGCAGGTGTCGCTGGTCAAGTGGAACAACGTGCGCATGGCCCTGGACATCGCCCGCGAATGCCGCGACCTGCTCGGCGGCGCCGGTATCACCACCGACTATGGCGCGATCCGGCATGCGCTGAACCTGGAATCGGTGATCACCTACGAGGGCACCGAGACCGTGCACCAACTGGTGGTCGGCCGCGAACTGACCGGCATCAATGCGTTTTGAAGCCATCGCCCGCGGCCGGCTGCGGGCCTGTTCAAAGGAGAACCGACGATGAGCGTCTTCGATGTGCGCGTGGAAACCGAGCGCCTGGTGCTGCGCCCGCCCACTGCCGAGGATTTCGCGGCGTTCTGCGCCTTTTCCGCCGACACCGAGACCATGCATCACCTTGGCGGCGTGCAGGCGCCATCGGTGGTCTGGCGCAGCCTGACCTCGCTGGTCGGCAGCTGGCAGTTGCAGGGCTTTGCGATGTTCTCGGTGATCGAGAAGCGCAGCTGGCAGTGGATCGGCCGGGTCGGTCCCTGGCAGCCGCACGGCTGGCCGGGTCCGGAGGTCGGCTGGGGCATCGCCCGCGCGTTCTGGGGCCAGGGCTATGCGCCGGAGGCGGCCGCGGCGTCGATCGACTGGGCGTTCGCGCAATTGGGCTGGACCGAGGTGATCCACACCATCGTGCCGGACAACGCCAACTCCAAGGCGGTGGCGGCCAAGCTAGGCTCGCGCTACCTGCGCCAGGACCGCCTGCCCGAGCCGCTGCAGGCGTTCGAGGTGGAAGTGTGGGGCCAGTCGCGCGCGCAGTGGCAGGCGCGGCGCTGAGCCACGACGACGGCAGCATTCGACACAGGAGCAGCACATGGCATCCGAACGTTTTCCCCTGACCGTGTACGGCATGGCGCTGTCCGGCAATTGCTACAAGGTGCGGCTGTTGCTGGACCAGCTCGGTTGCGGCTACCGCTGGGTCGAGGTCGACAGCGCCAACGGCCAGACCCGCACCCCGGCGTTCCTGGCCAAGAATCCCAACGGCAAGGTGTCGCTGCTGGAACGCGAGGACGGGCGCGTGCTGGCCGAATCCAACGCCATCCTGTGCTGGTTGGCCGAGGGCACCGGGTATCTGCCCGCCGATCCCTGGCAGCGCGCGCAGGCGCTGAGCTGGCTGTTCTTCGAGCAGTACAGCCACGAACCCTACGTGGCGGTGGCGCGCTTCGTCTGCGGCTGGACGCCGCCCGACTCGCCGCGCCGTGCCGAACTGCCGCGCCTGCGCGAGGGCGCGCTGCGGGCGCTGGCGGTGATGGAGCAGCACCTGCAGGCGCAGGCCTGGTTCACCGGGCCGGCCTACGGCATCGCCGATATCGCGTTGTTCGCCTATACGCATTGCGCCGGCGATGCCGGCATCGCGCTGACCCAGTATCCGGCGCTGTGCGACTGGCTGCAGCGGGTGCGCGCGACGCCGGGTTTCGTGGCGCTGCCGCCGCTGCCGGAGGACGTGCAGGCACGTTTGGCGCAGACCGGGACGTCAACGGCGTTCACCTGACTGCCGCGCGCCGGCGGCTAGCCTGCAGGTCCATTCGGTCAGGAGTAACGCCATGAGCCAGTACCGCATCGCCGTGTTCGTCGGCAGCCTGCGCAAGGAATCGTTCAACCGGCGTCTGGCGCACGCGCTGGAGCGACTTGCGGGCGACCGAGCCCGTTTCGAGTACGTCGAGATCGGCGACCTGCCGCTGTACAACCAGGACCACGACCACGACTATCCGGCACAGGGCCGGCGCCTGAAGACGCAGGTCAGCGGCGCCGACGCGGTGCTGTTCGTCACCCCCGAATACAACCGTTCCATCCCCGGTGTGCTCAAGAACGCCATCGACCTGGGCTCGCGGCCGTACGGCGAGAGCGCCTTCGCCGGCAAGCCGGCCGCGGTGTGCGGCACGTCGCCCGGGGCGATCGGCACCGCTCTGGCGCAACAGCACCTGCGCAACGTGCTGGCTTACCTGGACATGCCGGTGCTGGGGCAGCCGGAGATCTTTCTGCAGTTCAAGGAGGGCCTGATCGCCGAGGACGGCGCGATCGACGACGAGCGCACGCGCAAGTTCCTCGCCGGCTTCGTCGACAAGTTCATCGCCTGGATCGACGAACTGCAGGCCTGAAGCGCCACCGCGGCGCGTGCCGTGGTGCGCGGATGGGGCAGGGCGGGCCTTGTGCGACGCGGTCTCGGCGAGGTTCTCAACCGCTTGTCCCCAGACTTGTCCCCAGCCTCTGGCGAGGCGGGACGATGCAGGTGCCCCCGCTCAGGCAGGCGCCCTGTGTCGAGCGTCGCCCTAGCCCCGGCCGGGCGCGGCGACTAAAATCGGCGCCCGGGCCGCGGTAAGGCCGCGCCCGGCGCCCGCGCCCCACAGAGAAGACCCAGTCTATGTCCGCCCGTCCCGGCTACCGCGGCGATCGCAAAAGCGAGCGCAGCGAACGCAGCGAGCCGCGTCTCGACCAGTTGCGCGTGCCGCCGCACTCGATCGAGGCCGAACAGGCCGTGCTCGGCGGCCTGATGCTCGCGCCGGACGCCTACGATCGGGTCAACGACCAGCTCACCGAGAACGATTTCTACCGGCGCGATCACCAGTTGATCTACCGCGCGATCCGCGAGCTGGCCGAGAAGGGACGCCCGTTCGACGCGGTGACCCTGGGCGAGTGGTTCGAATCGCAGGGCAAGCTGGAGATGGTCGGCGACGGCGCCTACCTGATCGAACTGGCCAGCACCACGCCCTCGGCCGCCAACATCGTCGCCTACGCCGAGATCGTCCGCGACAAGGCGGTGCTGCGGCAGTTGATCGAGGTCGGCACCACCATCGTCAACGACGGCTTCCAGCCGGAAGGGCGCGAGAGTTCGGAACTGCTGGCGTCGGCGGAAAAGGCGGTGTTTCAGATCGCCGAGGCCGGCGCGCGCGGGCGCAGCGACTTCGTGGCGATGCCCGGCGCGTTGAAGGACGCGTTCGAGGAACTGCGCAACCGCTTCGAGAACGGCGGCAACATCACCGGCCTGCCGACCGGCTACAACGACTTCGACGCGATGACCGCCGGCCTGCAGCCGACCGACCTGATCATCCTCGCCGCGCGTCCGGCGATGGGCAAGACCACCTTCGCGCTGAACATCGCCGAGTACGCGGCGATCAAGTCGAAGAAGGCGGTGGCGGTGTTCTCGATGGAAATGTCCGCCTCGCAGCTGGCGATGCGCCTGATCTCCTCCAACGGCCGCATCAACGCGCAGCGCCTGCGCACCGGCCAGCTCGAGGACGAGGACTGGGCTCGGGTCACCGGCGCGATCAAGATGCTCAAGGAGACCAAGATCTTCATCGACGACACGCCGGGCGTGTCGCCGGAAGTGCTGCGCTCCAAGGCGCGCCGGCTCAAGCGCGAGCACGACCTGGGCCTGATCGTGATCGACTACCTGCAGCTGATGTCGGTGCCCGGCAACAGCGAGAACCGCGCCACCGAGATCTCGGAGATCTCGCGCTCGCTCAAGGGCCTGGCCAAGGAGCTGGGGGTGCCGGTGATCGCGTTGTCGCAGCTCAACCGCTCGCTGGAAACCCGCACCGACAAGCGTCCGGTGATGGCCGACCTGCGCGAATCGGGCGCGATCGAGCAGGACGCGGACATGATCGTGTTCATCTACCGCGACGACTACTACAACAAGGAAAATTCGCCGGACAAGGGCCTGGCCGAAATCATCATCGGCAAGCACCGCGGCGGCCCGACCGGGTCGTGCAAGCTCAAGTTCTTCGGCGAATACACCCGCTTCGACAATCTCGCCCACGACTCGGTGGGCGCGTTCGAGTAAGCCTGCGCGCTACGCGCACATCATCTTGCGAGTGCGGCGCCCGGTACGTTCCGGGCGCCGGCGTGAGGACGCGACGCAGCGATCAGTAGGGAATCTCGATCTCGGCGTTGCTGGTGGCGTCGTAGGTGTTGGCGCCGTACTCGGCGTGGTGGGTGCAGACCACGGTGATCTTGCGATAGATGCCGTAGACGAAGTTCGACTTGAAGTGCACGTCGACCAGCGCGCCGTTGCCTTCCTCGTCGTAGTCGGTGGTGTAGCCGTTGCCGATCTGGTCGTAGGCGTTGCAGCGCACGTTGATGTAGTTGGCATCGACGCGGTCGTTGTTGGCGTTGGCGAAGCGCGAGTACGCGCGGATCTTCAGGCGCTTGCCGCCGGCCGGACGTCCGTCGGACTCGTAGCCCTGGTTCTGGATCACCCCCTGCAGTGTGTAGACCGGCGTGCTGCCGCCGCCACCGCCGCCGCCACACGACGCTTCGGCGTCGCCTTGCAAGACTTCGTTCTGCTGCAGCCCGGGTTCGGGCTCGCACGCCATCGCCAGCGGGGCGGCGAGGCTCAGTGCGAGGGTGAGGGCGGCTTTTGCGATGCGCTTGTCCATGGGTCTTGCTCTCCTGAAATCATTGCGGATGTCGGCGATGGGCGTGGCCGTGCTGCGCCGTTGGCTGCCCGCAGCGCGTCGCGGCCCTGTCGATGCAGGTCCGGGCGCGGGCGGTTCGGGGCGCACGCAACCGCGCTCGCCGGCCGTGATGACCGTGAGATCGCAGAGGCGATGGCGGATGTTCCCCCCGTGCGCGCGAGACGGCCGTGGCCATGTCGTGCGCGGTGCAGCGAAAGCACGAATGACGTCCTTCCCCGGAACGTCATCCATCAGCAGCGGTCGCGGCGCCGTTTCGACATGACGGCGCCCGCCACGGCGTTATAGCAGGGAGGATGAGGTGCACGCGCGCGGCGTGTGGCGATGTCTACGAAATCCGGTCAGCACGGCACTCGCGCAGCAGCATCGGCAGCGTCGAAGCGGGTACGGGCGTTTCGCATGCTCACCTGGCCGCTGCACCCGATCCGTATCATGGCGCGTCCTTCGCTGCGTCCCTTCGCATGAGCTACGCCATCGTCTGGTTCCGGCGCGACCTGCGCCTGCACGATCAACCTGCCTTGCAGGCCGCTCTGGATGCCGGGCATACGCCGGTGCCGGTGTACCTGCACAGCCCGGAAGACGAGGGCGCATGGGCCGCCGGCGCGGCTTCGCGCAGCTGGCTGCAGCGCTCGCTGGCGGCGCTGGACGCGCAACTGCGTGCGCGCGGTTCGTGCCTGATCCTGCGCCAGGGCCCGGCCGAGACCGCCTTGCGCCAGGTGATCGCCGACTGCGGCGCGGTGGCGGTGTACTGGAACCGCCGCTACGAGCCGGCCACGCAGCCGCGCGATGCGCGGCTCAAGCGCGAACTGCGCGAGCAGGGCCTGGAGGTGCACAGCCACAACAGCGCGCTGCTGTTCGAACCCTGGCAACTGGCGACGCAGCAGGGCGGCCCGTACAAGGTGTTCACCCCGTTCTGGCGCAGCGCCTTGAGCCATTGGCAGGTGCCCGCGTTGCAGGCCGCGCCGAAGACGCTGCCAGCGCCGCCCAAGGATCTGGACAGCCTGCCGCTGGAACGACTCGGCCTGGCGCCGGCGCTGGACTGGGACCGCGGCTTCTGGGAGGTCTGGCAGCCGGGCGAGGCGGGCGCACACGAGGCGCTGGACGTGTTCGTCGACGGCGCGCTGCGCGACTATCTCGATGGCCGCGACCGCCCCGACCAGGTCGGCACCTCGCGGCTGTCGCCGCACCTGCATTTCGGCGAGATCGCGCCATGGCGCATCGTCGCGACGCTGGAACGGCAGCGCCGCGCCGCCACCGCCGCGGCGATCGACGGCTACATCCGCCAGCTCGGCTGGCGCGATTTCGCCCACCACCTGCTGCACCATTTCCCGGACACGCCCGAGCGCAACCTCAATCCGCGCTTCGAGCGCTTTCGCTGGGCCAAGCCCGATGCGGCGACATTGCACGCCTGGCAGCGCGGACGCACCGGCGTGCCGATCGTCGATGCCGGCCTGCGCGAGCTGTGGCACACCGGCTGGATGCACAACCGCGTGCGCATGATCGTCGCCAGCTACCTGTGCAAGCACCTGCGCGTGCATTGGTCCGAAGGCGCACGCTGGTTCTGGGACACCCTGGTCGATGCCGACCTGGCCAACAACACCCTGGGCTGGCAGTGGGTGGCCGGCACCGGCGCCGACGCCGCACCGTATTTCCGCGTGTTCAATCCGGTGACCCAGGCGCAGAAGTTCGATCCGAAGGGCGAGTACATCGCGCGTTGGGTGCCGGAACTGGCGGCGCTGCCGGTGGCCGACCGCTTTGCGCCCTGGCAGGCGCCGCAGCGGCTGGCGCACGCCGCCCCGCAGTATCCGCGGCAGCCGATCGTGGACCTGGCCGCCGGCCGCGATGCGGCGCTGGCCGCCTATCGCGAGACCGCCGCCGGCTGAGCACGGGCGCGGTGTTGCGCGGCGCAGCACGGCCGCAGGCGCGATTGACGCCCTTCGCGGGGCCATGATTCACTCCGGGCTCGGACAGGAGCCCGCATGGCCACCAGCTCAGCTCGCCGCAAGCCGCAGCGCGAACCGATGTCGCGCGTGGACACCGCCTGGTTGCGGATGGACCGGCCGACCAATCCGATGATGATCACCGGCGTGCTGATGTTCGACGAGCCGCTGACCCTGCCTGCGCTCAAACAACTGGTGCGCAAGCGCTTCCTGGCCTTCCCGCGGTTCCTGCAGAAGCCGGTGGAGACCGCCACCGGCGCCTACTGGCAGCGCGACGACGATTTCGATCTGGACTGGCACGTGCGCCTGTCGGCCTTGCCCGGGCGCGGGCAGAAGAAGGCGCTGGAGCGCTTCGCCGGGCAGATGGCCTCCACGCCCTTGGACAAGACCAAGCCGCTGTGGCAGTTCCACCTGATCGAGCGCTACGAAGGCGGCTCGGCGCTGGTGGCGCGCATCCACCACAGCTATGCCGACGGCATCGCGCTGGTGCAGGTGCTGCTGTCGCTGACCGATACCCAGCGCACCCCGGAGCCGTCGGCGCAGCTCGGGCGCGCCTGGCTCAAGGACGACGGCAAGGAGGTGGTGCGCCGGGTCGGCGCGGTGGACCGCTACCTCAAGCTCGGCGGGCGCATGCTCGACAAGGGCCGGGCGATGGCGCAGGACCCGAACCTGCCGCAGATGCTGGCGCGCGAAGGCGGGCTGATCGGCCGCGAACTGGTCAATGCGCTGCTGCTGGCCGACGATCCGCCGACGCTGCTGCGCGGCCGCCTCGGCGTCAGCAAGCGCGTGGCCTGGGCCGAGCCGCTGGACCTGGACGAGGTCAAGGCGGTGGGCCGCGCCTGCGACTGCACGGTCAACGACGTGCTGATGGCGACCATGGCCGGCGCCTTGCGCGACTACATGCTCGAACGCGGCGAACGCCTGGACGGGGTGACCCTGCGCGCCACCGTGCCGGTCAACCTGCGCCCGCTGGAGCACGCGCGCAAGCTCGGCAACCACTTCGGCCTGGTGTTCCTGGACCTGCCGGTGGGCGAGGCCAACCCGGTGCGGCGCCTGCAGTGCGTGGCCGAGTCGATGCAGCAGCTCAAGCAGTCGCGGCAGGCGATGGTGGTGTTCGGCCTGCTCGCGGCGGTGGGCATGGCGCCGGCGGCGCTGCAGTCGGCGGCGCTGGACCTGTTCAGCCGCAAGGCCACCACCGTGGCGACCAATGTGCCGGGGCCGCAGCAGCCGCTGTACCTGGCCGGCAGCCGCGTGCGCGAGATGATGTTCTGGGTGCCGCAGACCGGCTCGATCGGCGTCGGCGTGTCGATCATGAGCTACAACCACCGCGTGCACTTCGGCCTGATCGGCGATGCGCGGCTGATTCCCGATCCGGACGCGGTGATGCGGCGGGTCGGCGCCGAGTTCGAAAAGCTGCTGTACCTGGCGCTGATGGGCGATTGGGAGCAGCCGCTGCGCGCGGCCGACGCCGAAGACCTGCTGCCGTCTTCCTGAACCGGGCGCATCGCGCGCCGGGCTGCGTTCATCCGCGCCTCGCGTGGCCCTGTTTATGCTGCGGCCACGTCAAACCAGGTTCGGAGAGAACATGATGAAAACGACCACCCTTCGCGGCGTGTCCGTGGCCCTGGCCAGTGCGCTGGTGCTGTCCGCTTGCGCCACCGGCGGCTCCTACGTGCAGCGCGACCAGTACGGCAATCCCACCGAGCAGCAGAACCGCACCGGCCGCGGCGCGCTGATCGGCACCGCGGTCGGCGTGGCCGCCGGCCTGCTCAGCGGCAGCAGCGCCACCGAGCGCCGCCAGCACGCGATGATCGGCGCCGGCATCGGCGCGCTCAGCGGCGCGGCGATCGGCAACTACCAGGATCGGCAGGAACGCGCGCTGCGCGAGCGCACCGCCAACACCGGTATCGACGTGCGCCGCGACGGCGACAACATCACCCTCAACCTGCCCGACGGCATCACCTTCGACTTCAACCAGTCCACGCTCAAGCCGCAGTTCTATTCGGCGCTCAACGGCGTGGCCCAGACCCTGGGCGAATACAACCAGACCATGATCGAGGTGGTCGGCCACACCGACAGCATCGGCAGCGATGCGGTCAACCAGCGTCTGTCCGAACAGCGCGCGTCCTCGGTGGCCGCTTACCTGACCGCGCAGGGCGTGCAGCCCGAGCGCATCCAGACCCTGGGCGCGGGCAAGAAGTACCCGATCGCCGACAACAGCACCGAGGCCGGTCGCGCGCAGAACCGCCGCGTGGAGATCCGCGTGGTGCCGCTGCGCGCCTCGGCCGGCTGACCGATCCGCCGACCGCAACGACGAACGGGCCGCACTGCGGCCCGTTCGCGTTTTTGCGCCGCTGCTGCGACGCGTTGTGCGCGGCGCGGCTCAGACCAGTGCCGCGTCCTCTTCGTCCTCGGCTTCCGTCTCCAGCGGCGCCGCCGGCACCGGCGCCGGTGTGGCTGCGACGCGCGGCAGGCTGGCCAGCGACTGCGTGTTCATCGCCACGCCGCTGCACAGGGTGAACTCCGCGCCGTCCTCGGCCTGCTGCGTGGCCAGCTTGGCCGGGCACTGCGCCATCATGTAGCTGACGTCGAAGTTGAGCTTGTCGACCAGGAAGTCGACGAAGGCGCGCACCTTCGGCGAGAGCATGCGCCCGCCCGGGAACACCGCGTTGAAGTCCAGGTCCGGCCCGACCCAGCCGCCTAGCACGCGCCGCGCCTTGCCGGCCTCGATCAGCGGCTTGATCGTCGCGTCGCTGGCCAGCACCAGGCCTTCGCCGCAGACCAGGCCGCCGATCAGCGCCGCCGAATCGTTGGCCAGCAGGATCGGCTGGACCAGGAATTCGCCGCTCTGCTTGCCGTTGCGCAGCGGCCAGCACAGCCGGTTGCCGCCGCCGCGGCCGTTGCTCAGCGCCAGCGTGCGGTGGTGCTGCAGATCGTCCGGATGCAGCGGTTCGCCATGGCGCTCGATGTAATACGGGCTGGCGAAGACCTGGGTGCGGAAGGTGGCGAGCTTGCGCGCGACCATGGTCGAATCCGGCAGCGTGCCCATGTGCAGGGCCACGTCCACGCCTTCGGCGATCGGGTCGACCTTGTCGCTGGTCATGATCATCTCCAGGCGCACTTCCGGGTGCTGGCGGTGGAATTCGCCCAGGATCGGCGCCACCCAGGAGATGCCGGCCGAATAGGGCACGCTGAAGCGCAGCCAGCCGCGCGGGCCGGCCTGCAACTGGCCCACCGCGCTCTCGGCTTCCTCCAGTTCGCGGGCGATGCGCTGGCAATGCTCGTGGTAGACCGCGCCGGCCTCGGTCAGCCCGAGCCGGCGCGTGGTCCGGTGCAGCAGGCGCGCGCCCAGCCGCGCCTCCAGGTCCTGCACCTTGCGGCTGACGGTGGTCTTGGGCAGGCCGAGGGCATTGGCCGCGGCGATGAAGCTGCCTTGCTCGACCACCTTGACGAAGATCAGGGTGTCGTTCAGATCGTGGCTCATGGCGGTTCCTTGAGGTGGAGACGATTGGACCGATAGCGGGACGATTATTCCCCTTAATTCGGACTAATCAAGTGCGGCTTTGGCGCCTAATTTGTCCGCATTCGCCATCACCGACGAGCTTTGCCCATGTCGATGCGCACGCTGTTCCAGTTTTTCGCCTGCCCCGATCGCCAGCTGCGGCGCCGTTTCGCGCCGGTGGCGACGGCGCAATCCCTTTACCCGAGGGCGTTTCGCGAGTTCACGCCGCCGCCGCGGCGGCAGGGCGGCAGCAGCCTGCGCCTGGGCGCGTCCGGCACCGACGGGCTGGGGCGGATCGCGATTGTCCCGTCCGCGGGAGGAAAAGTCCCGTGAGCGGGACGTTGGCCGCCGAAGTCCTGGTCCTCGGGGGCAGCGGCACGGTCGGGCAGGGCGTAGTCCAGGCGTTGCTGGAGGCGGGCAGCCCGGTGCTGGCGGTGGCGCGCGACCGCGCCCGCCTGGCCGCGCTGCGCGATCGCCACCGCGACGAACCCGCGCTGGACGTGCTGTGCGGCTCGGTCGCCACCGACA